>CALMST010000309.1 GCA_937872315.1 uncultured Ignavibacteria bacterium
TAATCTTCCGGATTCTCAGCTAAGTTCCAGCGGGGATTCAAAGGATTATTATGATATTCAACTGCCTTTTGCAAAATCCTGTCTAAGATAATTCTAATCTATTTTCATTACAAGTATAATTCAGGAAGGTATAAAGGAGCTTCGCTTATCAACGGGTTTGTCGCTGGTCGCCGGAAAGTTTGAAATAAAATGCAAACTACTTTACAAATTTTCAGAGTGCAAACTTTCCGGAAGACCAACAAGGCGGTGAAATAAACAGCGTAACTTTTCTTTTCCGAGGTTTGCCGTCTTCCATTTCAGGGTCTTATTGCGCTTACAAATAAATTCGAATTATTATTTGTAATGATCACATCCGTCAGATCAGTTAAATTATCACCGTTCATATCCGAAGGTAAATATCCGCTTTGAAAACTATTCGAATATACTCCCAGCACATCAGCAAGATTTACAATTCCGTCCTGATTAAAATCTCCGCTGTAAAAAGCATACCTGTCAGGTGAAGTGCTGATGAACTTCATATTGTTTCCGAAAGCTCGGTTTGCGGCCGGTGAAAAATCAAACACGAGATCATTTCCATTAAACATCTTAGGTGTATTACTCCATGTCTCAATGGAGTTGCGGTGGTTGAATACAATGTAATAAGGAACCGAATTCTGAACCAGCGGACCAAATACAGCCTGACATGATCCGTAAATACCAAGTATTCCGCTGGTTGTTTCAATTAAATTAAAAGGCGACACGGAAGATCTCAGACTGAAAGAGATGGTGTCACTGACTGTTGAATAAGCGGAAGCATTATAGAATCCTTCTATAAAACAGTTAGTATAATAATTCTTCAAATCGCCTCCGCCGTCAGTGGTTCTCAGTATAATGCCGTTTCTTCCCATAGCTATAAAATCGGAATATGACAGGGAATATACAGTATAAAGATCCTCGTTTGCCGGAGTTGATTGCTTAAACCATTTATCGGGAATGGCTGGAAAAGATCTGAGAATTGTGCCGTTAGCCCCGCATATCAGACTGCCATAGTTCAGATGAACACCATACAGATCCTCAGTTACCGGACTTTGCAATTGCACCCAGTTTTCACCGAAGTCCGATGTTTTCAGAATTATACCGTCCTGTCCTACAGCAATGTAAGTGGCTCCGGAGGAAGCATATACTGCATACAGATTTTTAGTGGTACCGCCCGGGATCACTCTCCATTTTATATATTCTCCGTTAGATTGCGGAAATCCCACACTGTCAGCTTTCATAATAAGTCCGTTGTCTCCGACGAAAATATGTCCCATGCAGTAATTAATGTTCCTTCCTGCAGCTATTGTTGTAGCTGAAGTATCTTTTCTCCAGTACGGCGACTGTGTATCTCTTATGTAAAAATTACCGCCTGTACCGGCTGCGACAAAAGATGTATAATTAAACACTCCGCTGACTTCAGAAACAGCTTCAAGATCCGGCTGGGGGAAAACGGCAATTCTCATGACCGAGTCAACCGGAGCGTAGAGATACCCGTAAGCGCAGTTAGTTCCGACAACTGAAAAATTATCATTGCTCTGCCCGAGTACATATTTAAAGGAGCTGCTGTTTAGCAATGGATCATTAAAATTGTAAATACTCCAGTTGAAACCGTTGTTTGTACTTTTATACACAGTGCCGTTATCCGATCCAAGCATCAAACTTCCCACTCCTGTAACTTTTACGTCATAAAGATCCATGGATGTAAATGAAGGCTGAATAAACCATCCCGTCTGGGCTATACTTATCCGGCTGATTAATGTTATGATAAATACAATTCTTAAAGTGTTTTTCATTTTTTTTATTATGATTTTAAATTTGTTTTTAATATTAAAATAATTTTAGCAGGGACACATTTTCCTGATTCCGGACAGTAAAAGTATATTCCCGAATATTTCAGACTCCGTAAACAAATCCATGACTGCAGCCGCGATAATAAGATTGCGGATTTCTGTCTGTTTCCAATGTCACAATGAATGAGGATTGAATGATAATGGTGTTGCCGGACAAGGTGTATGTGCGATCCGTAAGATTCAAATTTTTAAATTTCATATTCAAAACTTTACAAATTTATTGTTCGGTGTGATTTAAGACAAGTAATAGTTTTAAGGAATGTTACTTACAAACCTTTGATCAGATTTTCAATTTCTCCCAAAACAGCATATTTTAATCTGTTTTTAAAAAAAATTTTATTTAACTTGTTACACAAACTTCTCTGTTGTCCTATGTATAATAATAACTTAACTGAGCTTCTAAAGACTTTCACTCCGGGCGAAATTAAAGAATTCAGGGAATTCCTTAATTGTTCTTATTATAATAAAAGAATTGCTGTGAATAAACTTTATGAGTTGATCAGTATATTTTACCCCGGCTTTGACAATGATCTTTTAAATAAGGAAAAAATATTCGAAAAACTTTTTCCCGGGAAAAAATACAATGACAGTTCACTGAGAGTCTTGAATCATTACCTGACGGAACTTGCGGAAAAGTTTCTAGTCCATAAAAGAATTGAAGAGAATAAAATTGAATACACTTTACAGCTTTCAGATATACTATTTGAAAAGGAACAGAACAAGCTGCTGGAAAAAAACCTTCGGAGATCTTCCGGATATCTGGACAGCATCAACATAAATGCGGAAGATTATCACTTTTATAAATTCCGGCTGCAAAGTCAGAATACATACTTCAGGTTTGCTTCAAACTACGGGAATTACGATAAAATAATTGCTAAAACAGACTGGAATGATGTTTTCATAGACCTTAGAGAATATTATCTTTTGAAATCCATAGTTATGTATCTTAATGTTATCAACCAGAAGAATCTTTATAAAAAAGAATTCGAAACAGGATCATTCAGCCAGCTTATAGAAAATATTAAACCCGTGGATTATGAAAACTCTCCGGTCATTAAATTGTATTATTATCTGATCAAACTGAAAACAGATAAAGATCACGAGGACTATTATTTTAAACTGAAAAATATGATACTCAGGACCAAAAAAAATTTAAATGATTTTGATCTTATCGGAGCTTATGTGCAGATGGGTTCTTATTGCACACTCAGGATCTCAGAAGGAGAAGGGAAATTTAAAAGAGAATTGTTTGAACTTTATAAACAGGAGATAGAAGAAAAAACTTATCTTATGAGTGACAACACCATGTCTCCGTTATTTTTCAGGAATGCGGTTGTCTCCGGGCTGGCAATGAAAGAATATGAGTGGACAAATAATTTCATTCATAAATACAGACCGGAACTTAACAAAAAATCCGGAGATAATTATTTTTATTACTGCCTCGCAAAATATGAATTTGAGATGGAAAATTTTGAAAGTTCGATCGAACTGTTGTCAAGGATCAGATTTGATGAGATCTACATGAAACTTAATTCAAAGATCCTGTATATGCAAAATCTTTATGAGCTTCATCATTTTGATAATCTTCTACATTCACTCGAAAGCTTCAGACATTTTCTCGGCTCTGACAAATTGATCCCCGAGGAAAGGAAAAAGAGCTGTCTTCATTTTCACAATCATCTTAAAAAACTTATTACCCTTAAGGCAAGATCCCTGAAAACCGAACTTGCCCTTCTTAAGAGAAATATATCCAATGATAAAATTCTGAAAAACAAAGATTGGCTTCTTGAAAAAATTGATCCGGTTCAGTGAATATTCCGAATGAATTTAGCGGAAGATACTTTTTGTAATGTTTGTACAATTCTCCCGTCCGCAGAGTCCTGCCTTAAACGTTACCCGGTCTTGAGAATGCAAACAGGCAGTGACTCTGCGGGGACGAAACATACCTGATCTGAAAAGTAATTTATTTCTAACGAGAAGATATATCTATAATACTCTTCAGAACTTTAATATCAACGTCATCAAGTTTGTTTATATAAAGACATGCTACGCTGGTCTTATGCTTCCCGAGTTTTTTAAAGGCGGCTTCGTGTTTCTTTAAATTCATTAAGTAAAGTGAAAGATTCGCTTTGCGTGGTGAAAATCCAATACGGAACCAGTCCATTTCACGTCCGGTGGCAGGACTTTTATATTTGACATTACAGAATCCGATGATCGCGCTTCCCCACATCTTAGGTTCCTCGCCGGTGGCTTTCTTCATCAGGTCAAGGATCACAAAACTGTCTTTTCGTCTCTGCTCATTTTTTACATTATTGATAAAGTCTTCCACGCTTGCAGATGTTTGCTTTGTTTTTATTTCTGCCATTTGAAATATTATTAATTTATTGTTAAAAAGGTATCAAGCATCCGGAATTTCAGGTTCGACTAATCTGATAAGTTTTTCAAGTGATTCCTGCCATCCGAGATAGCACATTTCCACAGGTATCATTTCAGGGATGTTTTCCTGAAGGACATCCAGTTCAGTTCCGCAGGAAACTTCTTTCAGGCGGACGGTTGTGATCATTTCTCCCGGCAAATCCGGATCATCAAACTTATCCGTGTATTTCATGAATTCATTCGGCGTGATCTCAAGGTATTCGCCACCAAAAGAGTGTCCGCTGCCGGTGGAAAAATTTGTGAATGACATTCTGAACTTTCCGCCAACTTTCACATCGATCTCATGGACGGTGCACAAGAATCCGTAAGGAGGGATCCATGAAGCCAGGGCTTCTTTTTCGGTGAAAGCTCGGAAAACTTTTTCAGGCTTTGCTTTTATGACTCTGTGAAGCTTTACACTGTTGTCAGACATATTATTATTTTAATTGATTTAAGAATACAGGCGTAAAATTAATTCATTCCGAATTTATTCACAATTCTTAATGAACTTACCTGAATAATTTCCATTTTTGATCTTTTGCTCATCGTAATTATTGTTTCTGATCTGGGAAGCGATCTCATCGAAGAGCAATAAATAATTATTTCCCTCTTCGCTGATAAATGCGCCGGCAAATTTCTTAAAATAGCTTTTCTCCTGCCGGGTAAGACTTTTTATCAGCTGAAAGATCCCGTCTGATGATCTCATGGGATACTAAGGTTAACAAATTTAAATTCAGATAAAACAGTAAATTTCAGTGAAAATTAATCATTTTTTATAAAAGCCCGCAAAAATACTGACTAAGAATAAGAATAATTAGATTTTGTACTTTCACAGGATGGAATTATTTTGTGTAAAAAATTTATCATCATCCCTGATAAAAAGTTCTTTGTTATAATTCCCGCCGTTGTTGGTGTTCCAAAAAGTTTGCATATTCTAATTTAAAAAAT
>CALMST010000310.1 GCA_937872315.1 uncultured Ignavibacteria bacterium
TGGAGTGTGTGGAGTGTGTGGAGTGTGTGGAGTGTGTTGAGTGTGTTGAGTGTGTTGAGTGAGTTGAGTATTTGCTGCATGGTCAGAGTTTCCGGGGCTCTTTTGGGAGACTCTCAATGAGGGAAAAGTATTTTTACAGAGTCTTTGAGCCTTCGGGGAAAAAATCCGCAGCCCGAAACGTCAAAAATGTATTACTATTTCAACCTAATACTTTTATATTTACCGATTAAATTATCTATGACTGAAATTAAACTAAGTGACGTAAAATTTGATTGCAGACACTTTCGCGGACATATTCCGTGTAAGCCCAATAAAGTTTACGGTGTTATGTGTAATGATTGCAGCTATTATGATAAGACCGATAAAAAAATTCTCATTATCAAACTTGGCGCAGCCGGTGACGTTATCCGCACGACTCCCTTGCTTTACCCCCTGAAAAGACAATACCCGTTTGCAAAAATATACTGGCTTACAAACTCTCCCGAACTTGTTCCAGCAGGTGATATAGAAATGCCAAAAGCCGATGAAGTTCTCAAATATAATCTTCAGAATGTATCGTTTATCAATGCTACTGAATTTGATGTTGTGATAAATCTTGACAAAGATTATGAAGCTGTAAGTCTTATGTCAACTGTTGTTGCAAAAGAAAAGAAAGGATACACGATCAAAGACGGATATTGTTATCCGGCTACGGGATCAGCCGAACATAAATTTCTAACAGGTATTTTCGATAATGTTTCCAAAGACAATAAGGAGAATTACATTTCAGAGATATTCGATATCTGCGGATATGAATTCAAAGGTGAAAAGTATATACTGAATATCGATAAAAAATATGACAGAGACTGGGCACTGAATGAAAGCAAACTGGTAGTAGGTCTGAATACCGGATGCGGGGAGAGATGGACTTCGAGGTTATGGAAGAATGAATACTGGATAGAACTCATAAATAAACTTATCAAAAAAAATATTGAAGTTGTACTCCTTGGCGGACCCGGTGAAGATGAAAAGAATAAAATGCTTAATGAAGCTACAGATGCGAAGTATTTCGGAGTCTATGATCTGAAGACTTTTATTAATCTGATGAATAAATGTGATGCGGTAGTTACACAGGTAACAATGAGCATGCACATTGCAATCGCTTTGGAAAAAAAATTGATACTGATGAATAATATTTTCAATCCTAATGAATTCGAACTTTACGGAAACGGTGAGATCATTCAGCCGTCTAAAGCATGCCATTGTTTCTTTCAGCCTGTATGCGTGAATAAAATTTATGAGTGCATGGAGTTCCTGATGCCAGATGATGTTTTTGATGCCTGCCTCAGACAACTGGCAATAGAAGAAATAAAAACATAATGAAGATCATTATAGCGGGAACTGCTTTCCCGATGCGCGGAGGAATTGCTCAGTATAATTCTCTGATGTATAAGTATTTTTCTGAAGCTGATGATGTGAAAGTCTATTCGTTTAAAAGACAATATCCCGAATTTCTTTTTCCCGGGAAGACACAATTCGAACAGGGAGAACCTGCCGTTAAAATTCCCGATGATAAAAATGTCATTAGCATTGATTCGATTAACCCTTTTAACTGGCTTTCGGCCGGAAAAAAAATAGCCTCTGAAAATCCCGATCTTCTTATCTTTAAATACTGGATACCTTACTTCGGACCTTGCTTTGCCGTGATATCTTACATTGTAAAAAAGTTTTCCGGGACAGATACAAAAGTTCTGTACATCTGCGATAATGTTATCCCGCACGAAAAAAGATTCGGGGATAAATTTTTTACTAAACTTGCATTCAGTCAGGGAGACTATTTTGTCGTGATGTCAAAAACTGTTGAAGATGATCTCAAACTTTTCAGCAAAGGAAAACCTTATAAATTAATCCCGCATCCTGTTTACAATATCTTCGGGGATAAAGTTGAAAAGACTGAAGCAAAAGATTTTATAAAAAAAGAATATGACATCGATCTTCAGAACGAAAAGGTAATTCTTTTTTTCGGATATATCAGAAAATATAAAGGACTGAATTATCTTATAGATGCCATGCCGGAGATTCTGAAGAAAGTAAAACTAAAGTTGCTCGTAGTCGGTGAGTATTACGGAGATGAAGAGAAGTATAGGGAACAGATACGGACTCTCGGACTGGAAGAAGATATTAAAGTCGTTTCCGATTTTGTTCCGGATTCAAATGTGAAATATTTTTTTTCAGCATCGGATGTAGTAGTGCTGCCTTATTCCGACGCCACCCAGAGCGGGATAATTCAGATTGCTTATCATTATGATAAACCGGTTATTGCAACTGATGTCGGAGGACTGGCAGAGGTAGTTAGGAATAATGAAACCGGACTGATCATTGAACCGAAAAATCCCGGAGCTATAGCAAAAGCCATAATTGAGTTTTATGAAAACGGACTTGAGGAAAAATTCACCATTAATGCAAAAGAGGAAAAGAAAAAATATTCGTGGGAGATGTTTGTTGAATCGGTTAAAGAACTCATTAATAAAAAATAATTAACAAAAATTATGACAGATCATTATAGAAAATTATTTGAATATGAGAGCTGGGCGAATAATGAGATAGCTGACTGTATTGCCGGAACAGATGATGCTCCGGGTAAAGCGGTCTCGTTAATGTCACATATTATCAATGCGCAAACGATATGGCTGGACAGGCTGAAAAATAATACTTCTGCCGTAAAGGTATGGCAGGAGTATAATAAAGATGAATTGCAGGATAAACTTAAATACTCTTCGGATAAGTTTTCCGAATTCTTAAATACGCTTTCGGATAAAGATCTTATTAATGTTATAACCTATTCAAATACAAGAGGAGAAAAATTCGACACAGAAATGTCAGATATTCTGAACCATCTTTCACATCATTCTGCATATCACAGAGGGCAGATCATAACATTAATGAAACCCTTTTTATCGGATGTTCCATTTACAGATTACATTTTATATGTAAGAAATATAAAAAAATAAATGGCTCTGCGTGATTTTAGTGGAATATATTTATATATTTAGTTTTGAGAAATATACCGGTCTGTGATAATTTGCCTTCAGTTAAGTTTGAATGGCAGGCTGTTTATCTTTGATTCTTTTATATGATAGTTCAGATAAAAGAAGGACAGATCAGAGCAAAGTTGTAAAAGTATTATATTTCTATAAATCGTTTTGTACAGTTTCGAACACGGACAATTTTTTATTACCATATTACATTATTAAACTTTATTTATTTTCCAAAAGCTGTTATAGTAACACTCACTATTTCATGCAGAACCAGATAAATTTTAAAAGGAGGTTGTAATGACACAGAAAAAAAATAACTGGCATCCGTTGCCTTATAATGATTGGAAAAAAACACTTGATACGATTCATTTGTTTTCACAGATCATTGGAAAGATAAGACTGGCATTAATGCCGATGCAGGTTGAGTGGGCGCAGATCCCGTTCAGACTGACTTCAAGAGGAATGACTTCAGACAGAATGCCGGTAAATTTTGGATCACTGGATATAACATTTGATTTCATCACTCATGATCTGTTCTTACATGCAAGTAACGGAAGATCAATATCATTTCCGTTAAGCGGCAAAAGCGTATCAGGTTTTTACAGTGAAGTGTTTGAAGCTCTGAAAGAACTCGGTATCGAAACTGAAATAAATCCAATGTCTGTAGAAATGAAAGTCCCGGTGAAAATGGATACGGATGAGGAACATAAAACTTATGACGAGATAGCGGTGAGGAGATGGTGGGAAGTGCTGATACTGGCGGGTAATGTTTTTAATAAATTCAGAAGCAGATTTTCCGGAAAGATGTCCCCTGTGAATATGTGGTGGGGGAGTTTTGATCTTTCCATTACATTCTTTTCTATAGGGCAGATAAATACTCAGCCCGGCATGGATCTTTTAAACAGAGTTGCGATGGATACAGGTCAGATCACTATAGGCTTCTGGCCGGGAAGCGATGATTTTCCTGAGCCGGCATTTTTCGGATATACTTATCCCAAACCCGAAGGTTATGAAAAGTCCTTAATGAATCCAAATGAAGCATTCTGGTCTGATGAAAAAGGGGAATTTTTTCTTAAATATGAAATTGTAAGAAACAGCCCGGACCCGGAAAAGACTTTAACTGAATTCTGTAAAAGTATATTTGAATCAGGAGTTGAACTTTCAGGATGGGATAAAGAAGCCTGCGAATATAAACCGCCGCTGGAAAAGCCTTAAATTATCTGGAATATTTATTTGCCAAAGAGAACACAGAGAACACTGAGTTTAACAGTACTGTTATCATACAACTCTTTTATACCCTGACTCTGAATCAGAGATGAATTTCCGGCAGTCCCGGAAAAGCACCGGAGACTCTGACAGGGGATTTAATGGTTAAAGAAAAATTTATTTCTGTTTTGGATTCTGTATCAACACAACAGAAAACGGAGGATTTGCAGGCTTGTTTATTTTATATCCGGTATTAAAAATATTTTTTCCAGATCATCCAGATATGCCATTGCATTGTCAGATAACACATATTCATTTCCTTCAACAATGCAGGCATCTTTATATAATCTAAAAAACTGAAATGGATTTTTCATTGATTTTATAATACTCTCAGCTCCGAAATGTTTTAAAATAAGTTTCGCCATATAATTTCCGTTAGGATGACAGTTTACAGGAAACATCCTGAATGCAGTTACCCCCGTTTCATACATCCCGTTAGTATCTACAGCCATAACACACAGCATACTGTCCAGGATCTTCATTTTAACAGATTGTTGCTGCTGAGCTTCATTCCACATTTTTACAAAGCTCCCTGCTGTATCATTTTTCTGATAAAGAATGTAATCTTCCTTATCGATCAGATCCGCTACTCCTTCAAGCTGCAGTTGCCTCAAAGTACTGTATATCGGATCATAAGATGATTCTTCTGAGGGCGGGTTTAATTCAGATGGAATAAAATTGCAATAATAATGGTGAGCCTCATGCGCCAGGGTTTGAATCAGCAGGTTTTCACCTATGTCCATTGTAAACTTCAGATCAAATATGATATTCCCTCCCATTGCTCTGGCATCCGGAGAAAAAATTACAAACATGACCGGAGGAGGTTCGTGAAGCTTTGTAATCCCTTTGGGAAGATATGTTTCAGCAAGTTCAAGCGATTGCATTAATATTTTATCTATATCAATTTCTTTACTATATAATTTAAGTACTTCCTGTTTTTCCTTTACAGAAATTAAATGAAGAAGATCTCTTTTCCACCAATAACCTGCTGACATCAATGCGGAATCCAGTTCGGATTTTCTGCCGGGAGTAAACACCAGTTCAATATTGGACCTAATACCCTCATCATTTCTAAGTGATTTATACCCTATGCAATTGAACATATCGATCCATTCCTGTTCATACGGAGTTTCATTCTTCTGAAGTTTGCCTGTAATATTCCAGAAATTTTCTAAAGCTGAAAAATCAGCTGTGCTTGTCTGAGCAGTGGATGGGAAGTTAATTAAAACAAAAGAACTTAATATTAGGAAGGCAAAGTATTTGCGAAAAGACATTAAGATATTTATAAATTTTAAGTATAATATCATTTCTTTATATCAATAAAAGAAATGTACAGAAAAGATTATACACTTAATTTCTAAGATTGTTACAAATAAAGCACATTTTTGGGAAAGACAATTTATACCCCCGTCAGAGTCTCCTCGCTTTAGCGAGGGCTATGCGTTAAAAATACTTTTAATGTAACACAAACTCACAGGTTACAAACACACTGAGATCAGACCAAAGTTATCTTAGTGATCTCGGGCGGACAATTATATCTGACAGGCAATGCTACACTTCCAATTCCTCTTGAAACATACATCTTTGATCTGCCGGATTCATAAATTCCGCTGATATATTTGCTGACAGCTCCCGCAAAAGAAATATTTACAGGACCTAACTTTGCCAGGACAACCTGACCGCCATGCGTATGTCCGCTCAGGATCAGATCAATATTTTTATCAGACATTTCCTCGAAAAAATATGGCTTATGTATTAATGCAAGTTTTGGAATTTCATTGTAATCCAGATTTTGCTCTTTCATTTTAGATTTCACATTTTCAATTGTGATATCCAGATATTTCATGATCACATTATCCTGATTTGAACGGCTCTGCCTCGTATCTTCAAGACCCATGATACACAGATCTTTACCGTTAATATTTATAATATCAGAATCATTTCTCAGAAGTTTTATCGGGCTTTCATTCTGCACCACCTTCGCAACATATTCCGCATTGGAAAAATAATCATGATTTCCGAGTGAAGCATAAATTCCTTTATTGGCTTTCAAACTTTTAAATGCATTTACAAAAGGATGAACTTCCTGCATACTTGAATTGGTCAGATCGCCGGGGATCATTATTATATCAGATCTCAGATCATTAATTGCTTTCGCATATACCCTCATCATTTCCTCATCCATGTAAGGTCCGGAATGTGTATCGCTGATCAGCGTAATGGTCGTACCTGCAATCTCTTCCGGAAGATCATTTATCTTAATGTCTTTATAAACTATTTCGTAATCATGGCTGTCGAGCACACCCAGAGTTGATCCGATGAATGCATAGCCGGAGACGAAAGCAGTAGTTGTTGTCAAAAAAGCTCTTCTTGATTTGTCAATTTTGCGGACAGGCGGTTTACTGAAAAATTCTTTTAACATTTGTCTTGTCTTCTTGAAGAGATTCAGGATCCATACGGAAACAGAGAATGGCAGTTTGATCAACTTACCAATAAGCAAATAGAGACCTATAAATAAAACAGCGCCGAGAAATATATAATAAGGAGTAAATATAAGATCATAGATAAGATCGGGTACCTGATGCATTTGTCTTCTGTTGAATAAAATGTAGATCATCGGAAGGTTTAAAACAATAAGGGAGTAATTTGAGATAATTTTTAAAAATCCGGAATCCGGATATTTTAATCTGACAAATCGTCTGAAGGTAATAAAAACCAGAATCTGTAGTCCGAAAAAAACCGATAAGAAAATTGTAAGAAACAATTGTTGTATAGTTTAAAATTTTTTAAAGTCTAACCTCCC
>CALMST010000311.1 GCA_937872315.1 uncultured Ignavibacteria bacterium
GCAGGTAATCTCGCAAGCGGAGTTTATTTTTACAGGATGACTGCGGGGGATTTCAGCGCTGTGAAGAAATTTATTGTTCTTAAATAATCCGGAAATATTTTTAAAATAACAGATCAAAGTCTCTGTTATAACTTAACAGGGACTTTGAAGATCAATGGTGAACAGGATATTGTTAACATGTATCTATATAAAATAAAATTATACGATCATGAAAAAGCTAATATTCATTTTTACAATTTTACTGATCAGTTTATTCTCATTCAAAGCTGTTCGAATGATTACTGATGATCCACAAACAAGCACACCTGACTGGGAAGTCGAAGAGCCTCATTCTTTAAGCAGATTTGGCGATGGTACTTCAATTGGTGATCTTAACGGAGACGGCTTTAATGATGCAGTAATCAGTGATCCGGGTTATGGGGAAATATATATTTATAATGGAATGCAGAACGGACCGTCTTTGATCCCCGACAAAACTTTGTATGGAATAATTTCTTTCGGAAACAGGGTTGACTGCAAAGGCGATATAAATAATGACGGATTTAATGACCTTGTAACAGGAGATTTTCGCAGACTGTATATATTTTACGGTTCATCTTCAGGAGTAAGTGATTCCGCAAATTTAATAATTTCTCCACCGGATACAGGTGTCATTTCTTATGCTGGTTATATTGCTACTGCTGATGTTAATGGTGACGGGTTTTCAGATGTTATTTGTAATATCTATAGTCATTATGTTTCTGATCACCAGATCGGTGCCTATGTATATCCCGGTTCGCAGAATGGACTCGAGTTAATTCCCTCGTGGTGTGCCTCTCTTGATTCCGGAGTGATCAATACAGGTTATGGATGGGAAGTATCAAATGCAGGTGATGTAAATGGTGACGGGTTTGAAGATATAATTGTAGGCTCCTTATTTTCAAATATTGCAGCGGTATATTACGGTTCTGCTTCAAGAGGATTTTTTCAACCGGCAGATAAAACCTATATTAATGCACAGGTAATTAATTTTGGATACAATGTATCCGGTGGTGGAGATTTTAATAATGACGGATATGATGATATACTTATAGGAGGAAATGATTCTGTATTTGCATATCCCGGATCATCTTCAGGTTTATCTGATACTCCTTTCTGGAAAAACAGTCAATGTATCTGGATACCATCTGCCGGAGGTGATTACAATAATGACGGGTTTGATGATATGGCTGTGTCAAATTGTTTTGACACTGCAACCATTTATTTTGGAAAACCATACGGGCTTAGTTCCGAACCTTTTAATTTACATTGCCCCGGGGCTGCATATAAAATTACATTTGGCGATATGAATAATGACAGCATAAGCGATGTTCTGATCGGCAGGTTTGTAAAATCTTACGGCTACTACGGATCATCCGATACTGTGAATACTTTAAGCACGATTACGGCTTTTGTACAGGATCAGAATTTTACTGATCTGTGCTGCAGTACATTTGTAAATAGTCAGTATGAATTTCCCATGAATAATGTAATGGTTGATTTTGAAGTCAAAGGAGTTCACCCAAGTAACTTTTCATCACTGACAGACACTAACGGTGTTGCAGTTTACTGTTACCCCGGACATGACCCCGGATATGATACTATAATTGGGAAAGCCGGAAATATTTATGACACATCAATAGTATTATGGGATTATCCGTTTCCAGTAGAGATGCAGACATTCACATCTATGATTTCTGAAAGAAATGTAATTCTCAACTGGACAACCTCTTCCGAACTCAACAACTCCGGCTTTGACATAGAAAGAAATTTAAATAATACTGACTGGATAAAAGCTGGCTTTGTAAACGGCAGCGGTACTTACAGTTCTCCGGTCAACTATTCCTTCACGGATAAAAATCTGACTTCAGGTAAATACAATTACAGACTCAGGCAGATCGACTTCAACGGCAACTTCC
>CALMST010000312.1 GCA_937872315.1 uncultured Ignavibacteria bacterium
AATACTCAATACTCAATACTCAATACTCAATACTCAATACTCAATACTCAATACACAATACTCAATACTCAGTACTCAATACTCAATACCATCACACAACCACTCTCCCTTCCAGCGCTTTTGCCAATGTTACTTCATCCGCAAATTCCAGATCAGAGCCGATTGGTATTCCTCTTGCGATTCTTGTAATTTTTATATCCAGCGGTTTGATAAGTCTGGAGAGATAAAGTATGGTGGTTTCCCCTTCTACGGTCGGATTAAGAGCAAGGATAAGTTCTTCAACTTCACTTCCCTTTTCACCTCCGAGTCTCTGTATGAGTTCGCTGATCTTAATGTCATTAGGACCAATACCATCAAGCGGAGAGATTATTCCGTGAAGCACATGATATTTACCTTTGAATTCATTTGTCTTCTCAATTGCAAGCACATCCTGCGGCTCTTCCACTATGCAGATTACGTTATTGCTTCTCTTCGGAGAATCACAGATCCTGCAAACTTCATGCTCGGTAATATTACAGCATACATTACAGAATCTGAGTTTATCCTTGATCTCCAGAAGAGCTTTGGAAAATTTTTCAACATCTTCTTTAGGTCTGCGCGTAATATGCATAGCAAGTCTTTGCGCAGTCTTTCTTCCTATCTGCGGCAATTTGGAAAACTCTTCAATCAAATTTTCCAGCACATCCGTATTATTGTTCATTATTATTTAAATGATCCCGCTTAAAAGTTAGGAAGTTTCAGACCGGGAATATTAGGCATCATACCGTCAGTTGCGCTTGCCATTTCATCGTTAGCCATTTTCTGAGCACTCTCCAAACCTTTATTAACAGCTGCAAGTAAAAGATCTTCCAGCATCTGAGGGTCCTCAGGATTTATTATCTCTTTTTCAATCTCGATCTTGGTCAGAACATTCTTTCCGTTAACTGTTACTTTCACCATTCCTCCACCTGATTCTTCGGTTACGAACTTATTCTCAAGCTCAGCCTGTATCTTATCCATTTTATCCTGCATTTTCTTGACCTGCTTAAGCATTCCCTGCATTTGTCCCTGATTCATTTTCTACTCCTTATTGTTTTATTTTAATTATTTGTTTGTTTAGTGTTTTGGATATTAAAATTTGTATAAATAAAATTTAATTCAATGTTAAAAGTTAAAAGTTAAAAGTTAAAAGTAATATTTTCAATTAAACTTAATACAACTTAGCAACATCTTAAATGCGAAACAATGTATCATTTTCAACTTTCAGATCACCGTCACTGTAAAAAGGCTCTCCATATTCTACTCCTATCTTAAACCCAAAATGTCTCGCTCTGGCTTCGACCTCCTGCTCGAACAGTTTCGAGCTTATAAATGTCTGCGGTTCCTTACTGTCTGAGTTATAAAATTGAGAATCAAAACATTTCATAACCTCGAGTTTTTTATTGAATGTTTTACTTATATCAAATATAAAACTCACCGGCATATCTACGGCATTTCTGTAATAATAGATCTTTGGCGGTCTGAATGGTTCAAGATTTCCGGTCTTGATTTTTTCAAGCCCGGAATAAAAAAAACTTTCTCTGATTAAATTTGAAGCATTTATATGGTCAGGATGTCTGTCAAGTGGATAGGGAGCGAAAACAATTTCAGGTCTGTATTTTCTGATAACGCTGATAAGCTTTTTCTTATTGGTTAGATTAATTTCTATATTGCCGTCTGCTATTTTCAGATTTTCCCTGAATTTAATTCCAAGAAGGGCAGATGCCTTATCTGTTTCCTCTTTTCTTAATTTAAGATTTCCTCTTGTACTGAGTTCGCCAAGTGTAAGATCAACTATCCCGACAGATCTGCCTGACGATATAAGGCTGAGAATGGTTCCGCCGCAATTAAGTTCGGCATCATCCGGATGCGCTGCAAAGAATAATGCATCGGTCTTTGCTTTAGAAGTATTTGAATTATTAGTTTTGATCTGCAAATATAATCATTTGGATCAATGAATGAACTGCACAAGTATTTTTACCACTAAAACTCTAAGGCTCAAAAAATAGCAAGATTAAATTTTTCTTATACTAAATAGATTCTATTTGTATAATATGTCTTCCTTTTAACTGAAGCTGCACTCTTTTTTAACTGAAGCTGCTCTACTTTTAACTGAAGCTGCTCTACTTTTAACTGAAGCTGCTCTACTTTTAACCGAAGCTGCTCTACTTTTAACCGAAGCTGCTCTACTTTTAACTGAAGCTGCTCTACTTTTAACTGAAGCTGCTCTAC
>CALMST010000313.1 GCA_937872315.1 uncultured Ignavibacteria bacterium
CCGCTGTCACGGATAGATTCTAAGGCAAAATTGATTTATAACCGGTCCAAAGCAAAGATGATCTCAAGAATTGTTTGGGATGGAGGAAAAAAAAATCCTCTTCTATTGCCGTTGGTTTAAACCAACGGCAATAAATTTTATAATTTGTTCCGCTGTCACGGATTGATGCTAAGGCAAAATTGATTTATAACCGGTCCAAAGCAAAGATGATCTCAAGAATTGTTTGGGATGGAGGAAAAAAAAATCCTCTTCTATTGCCGTTGGTTTAAACCAACGGCAATAAATTTTATAATTTGTTCCGCTGTCACGGATTGATGCTAAGGCAAAATTGATTTATAACCGGTCCAAAGCAATGATGATCTCAAGCAGGGCTTGGGAATGAGAAATAAATTTTTCCACGAATGCACAAGGGATTTGTTTTCAAACATTTTTTACTTTGTGTCTTCGTGGTAAATTAAGAATTACCGGACAGTACTATAAGCAATGAATAATCTCCGGTTAATTTTAGAACACAGCCAGGTTGTTTTTTTTTACAACCTGAATTGCTTTGATTATGAACTGGATACAAATCAATCTGATCAAGTTTAATTATTGGTTTGAAAAAGCATCTGTATTAGAGTAATTTAAACTAATTAAAAATTTTCAACGTAAAAGCGGCAACAATCTAATTCTGATAATGAAAAAAATAATTTTATTACTGTTAGTCTTAATTCTATCAAACAACAGTACAATGGCTCAGATCACACATTTAATAATAGGCGTTGACGGATTCACCTGTTCACTCTGCGCAAAAGGAGTTGAAGAACAATTCAAATCACTTGATTTCGTTAAGTCAGTAAAGACAGATCTGAAAAACACTACATTCAATCTTTCATTCAAAAACAGTCCGAAAATAAATATACTTGAAATAAAGGAAGCAGTTGAAGACGGAGGTTTCAGTCTCAGGGATATCAAACTTGAGGCGGAGGGTACGGTCAAAGGCAGCAGCAGTGAAGGGTATTTTCTAAGCACGCCGAATTCTCCTGACATGAGATTGATCGATCTTAAGGAGGATCTTTCAGCAGGTGACAGGGTAAAAATTAAGGGAAATGTGATACTGACGTCGAGTTCTGTCAGTGTAACCTCAATTACAAAAATTTAGAACTCCCAGGTAAATTAAAACCGTGTTAAAAAGAATTAATTTATATTTAAAAGTTAATTGTAATATATTTTATAATTAGTTAATTTGCCTAATCCATTTAAAAAGGATAATGTATTGGAGTCGTAGTTCAGTTGGTTAGAACGCCTGACTGTCACTCAGGAGGTCGCGAGTTCGAGTCTCGTCGATTCCGCAAACACTAAAACCCTGTAAGGATAAACACTTACAGGGTTTTTAATTTTGTAATTATTAAAGAACATATTCGTTTGGGAACGATTTGAGAACGAATTATTCTAAAATCCCATAAGTTTTAGAAAGAATTTCTCAATATCTGAAAGAATAGATCTCATGAACTCATTAGACTCTTTATTATCAACCTCAATTATGAAACCAGGCTCTATAATTTTCTTATCGGAAGCTCATCAATAATTAAATTGTATTGGTTCACCGGAAACAGGAATTTGGAAAAAAATATTAAGGTATAAATTAGACTGCATTTCTCATTTCAATTCTATTTTTTCTTGCTTCAGTTAATTTGCTTTCTATCACTTCTAATTTTTCTTTAAACCTTCCCAGCATAAAATCTTCTGGCGTTAAGTAAAATAATGAACTGTGTAATCTTTTAGTATTATAAAACTCTACATATTCTGCTATCTGTTTTCTTGCATCTTCAAGATTAATAAAGGATGCTTTAGATAAACATTCTTCAGTAGCAGTTCTGTGATACCTCTCAATTTTTCCGTTTGCAGGCGGATAAGCAATTGAAGTTCTGATGTGCTGCAATCCTGCAAACTTTATAAACTGCAAAAAGTCTTTACTTATGAACTGTGATCCGTTATCCGAAATTATTCTGGGTTTGTAAGCAGGATATTTTTCTAACGCTTTCTGGACAGTCAGCTGTACATCAGTCTCCATCATGTTCATTCTTAATTCATGATGAACATTATATCTGCTGTAACCATCAATTACTGAGATCAGAAATAAAAATGTTCCTTTAAAATTAACATATTTAATATCAACATGCCAATGCTCGTTAGGACTCAAAGGCTGAATAAAACCGGTTCCTTTGGAATTGGTTTTCGTTTCATTCCATCTGTTGAGAAGTCCTGCAAACTTAAGAACTCTGTATGTGGATGAAGGACTGACAGCAACTACATCCTCATCCATCATCATGTAAGTGAGTCTTCTGTAACCTTCACCTAAATGTTTTTTAGCATAAGAAATTATAGAATCTTTCTCCCAGGGTAATAGCCAGTTCTGCTTTGGAATCTTGCCGTTATGAAAATTAGGTAGTCCTTCTCTGTTTCGCCAGGAATAATACTTGCTTGAATCTATGTCTATCAGTTTCAACAAAATATTTACTTTAATTTCAGTTTTTTTGGTAATTATGGTAATGAAGTTTACTACGTCATCACGGATATCAGGTTCAATCCAGGCTTTTTCAATCCTCCCCATCGATGTTTTTTTTAATTCAATATTCTGCGTAACCAGATATGTTATTGCTTCTTCACGGTCTTTGAGTTTTTCTTCAAGTCTTTCTATTTTCTTTTCAGTTAATGTATCAGTCTCACTTTTAAAAGTAAAGATATCTGCTGCTGATTCGAAAAGCTTCTTCTTCCAGTTATAAATATCGTTAACATGTACATTGTTCTTCTCGGCAAGCTGACCGATCGGAATATTATTCTCAAGTAATTCCCTGATTATTATTACTTTTTGTTGCTGTTTGACGCTTTCTTTCTGACATTTTCGGAATCTCCTTTTATTTTAAGTTTACTAAAATAATTATTTTGAAATTCCTTTTCCAGTTGAAGCATTACAAATTTGTTAAATTTATCCTTAGGTTCATTTTTCATTGTTAAAATATTACTTCAAATCTTTGGTATCAAATTCAAACAAGACCAATCTTTTCTCCCTAATCAGACAAAAAAAGTATTTTAAAAACTGTAACTTCATACGAAAAGTAATATAGTGGCGAAAATGGAATTGGAGAAATTGTATAAAGCTAACAAAAATACAAAATCCTAGGTGATATACTATTGAGACGAAAGATTTTCTTGAGATTTGAATTAGTTGGAGATATCCGAGTTCAATAATTTGAACGCACTACACTATATGTTTGAATTACTCTCTAATTTTTTTTCTTTTAATACCTCTTTATAATTTCCATTTTTTAATGGATATAACTTTATAAAGTCCTTTAATTCTTCGCCACTGTGAACTTTGTAATATTGACCGAAATCTTCTTCACAGTCCTTTGGATCTAAGCCATAAAGGTCAATTAACTGTTCATAATTAATATAAAGGTAATATTCATCATCAAAAGGATCTTCTGGTTGTACCCAAACTTCACCAGGGTGTAATAAATATTTCTTTTTCAATTTACGAATAATTTCAATGATATATTAAGTTTAAGAAACTTAGGAGATTTTCATTTTAAATACAATAATGATTTTTATTTTTTGAATAGGGATATATTTGCCATACTTATGCTTGAAGGGGATTCGATATTATAGATGGAGCTAAAACTGTAATATTTGAACTCAATCAAGCTTACGAATTCATCTGCATTTAATAGATTCCTTTCATACAAACATCCAACTAAATTTAACAGTATTAGGATGGAGGAAAGAATAAGTTGAAAAAAACTATTTTAAATAGGATTTGATTTTATACTTTCAAATCATTGCACATCATTTGATGGGCTGTGGGAAAGTTTGGTTAGTTTTGTATCTAAGAATTTTTCAATATTTCGAAACTCAGTGTGAGTTTCAAAAAAGCAGGGGAATTTTCTTAAAATTGCCATTCAAAGAAATAATTGGCATTCAGCATAAACCATAGTTCATCATGCAATGAAAACATTTGTGATTCGACATTGAAAGGATTATAAAGTTGAAAAAATTTATTTAAGAAACCAACATTAATATTTACTCCTTCATAAGCTTCAAATCCAATTACAGATTCATATGCAAATTGAGGATTTCCAATCGATATCATTTCAACATCACTCATAACGAAAAATCTAGGAAATAAAAAATATTTGAATGTTACCCGTGCTGCTAAAGCATCTATGTTAGAAGTTTTGGGTTGATAGTATCTAAAATTATTTAATGGTTTATCAAGAGCTGTGAGACTATTAAAATAAGGATATGAATTTTTACCCGTAAGATTCAAAAAATTCTTGTCATAATGTCTGTATTCAAATGAAAGATTTGTCCATCCGTTTTTAAAAACATTCATGTATTCCAGCCCAGTTAACAATCCTTTTGATTTTTGATCGAAGTTGTACCCAGCCTCCCCATACATTCTCAAATTTTTATTACCGAATATTGAAAAATCTGCGGAGAGGATCCGTGAACTGTTTTCTGAATCTAAATCATCCAGAAACCGCATTGAAATAATGGAATCGTATGAAATCCCAAATAAATACATATCATCTATCCCTGTCCATCCATATCCAATACCGGTTAAATTGAGATTAATTTTTTTTGCTACCATAATATCAAATGTTCCTCCTTGGGATTCAAAGTAATCAAGAGATAGACCTTGTCCTTGTCGCACTCTCCCTAAATCTCCAGCTGTGAACATGATCGAATCAACATAAAAAAAGCTCACTGGAATTTTAATATTAATTGAAGGCTTTGCCCAAAGATACATATTCTTAGGGCTTTCATAAGAATTTGAAAAATTCCAAACTTCCGAAACAAGTCTGAGAGGAATATTAATGTTCGACCCAATTGATGTTGTTACAATTGAATTGAACAAGCCTGAGGCATGATAAAACGGATCAATAGGATAACTAAGGTTTGAAAGAATAAATCCATCTGCAATAATTGAAAATTTAAAATTATTCGACTTTTTAAGTGTGTCTTCTGAAAAAACATTTTCCTGAGACAAAAAGATAATTAAAAAACACAAACGCAGAATAAAATGCAGCTTTAATTTATTCGAATATATTCTCATAGATATTTTGAAAACGTGATGATTAAATTCGTGTTGGAAAAAATTAGAAAAAATTATCGCTTTAGAAATACATTTTAATGCGACAATTCTTTAATTTTCTCAAGCAGCCAACTTTTATTTATCATTGATTTATCAAATGAGATTTGTTCTTTGAGCTTTTGAGTTTTGAAGTTACTATGCTTAATCTTTAGCTTGAGAAGTTGTGTGTAATATTTAAAAAATGATGTAAAGGTTAACTTTACTTTACTGGAAAAAACCTTATTGTAATTAATAAAATGTTTGGAGGAATCGATCAATGATAGTGCAGAATCATAATAATTCAACTCATAATAAATTTTAGCAAGCAAAATATGAATATCATTCTTTATTATGAAGTAATCAGGTTCAATTTTAGACAAAATTTCGAGGCATTGTAAATAATTTTTTTTTTCAAACAACAAATTTGCGAGTCCGTATTTGTATACATTTTGCTTCTTATCAGGTGTAACAGAATTTTTATAATCATTAATAAAATGTTCTGTCCAATTGAATTCTTTCAACCTTAATGCCACATGAAGAATTGATCTGTATTCTAAAATTCCTAAGATTTTATGATCTTCCCTTATAAATAAATTCCTATCGAGCATTAGCTTAAAGTTATCAAAAAGTTCTCTATCCATATTCATCTGGCCAGTCGAGGTATTTATAATACAAAAACCATTCAACCTGGAGAAATAAATATATAATAAATTTTTTCCTATGAACTTTGAGCATTTGAGAATTAAGTCTCTGAGTTTATAGTAATTGGAAATATTTGTTGTTTCATCTACAAGTTTATTTTCATAATAATGAATATACAGAAAATCCATTTGCTCATTGGAGAAGCCAGTTGCATTTTTTAGAAATGATTTGAAGTTAAAATTATTGAAAAAGTTTTCCGATACAGTTACCGGAATCTTTTCATCGAATGACATTTTATGGACGTTAATGTTTTGATAGTCGTCACATATCTTAATAAGAAAAAAACAAAGAAGAAAGTATTGAGAATTGAGATTACTTTTTAATGCCAAGTGCGGCCTGCCATCTCTTATCAAATTGTTGTATTTTAATTCCTCGAGCCGGTGCATCAGATTATAGTATTCGTCATCAGCCTCAAAAGTTGATTTTTTGTTCTTTTCAAACTGATTTAATTTCCGGTCGAATAGATCATTTAATCGGCGGTGGTAGTATTGTTCTAAAATATTAATGCTCTTGTTTAGACACAAATGATCCCATTTAAGATAACTTAAGTATTTTTCTGCGATTTTCAATAAGTCAGAAACATATTTCCTAAAGTTAACATCATTGTATTTTTTAGTCGGATTAACAGCAATAAAAAGATTTTTGTTTGTAAAAATTTCACTATCAAAATCCGGATAATATCTTTTTAACTCATCAAAAAATCTGACCAGCGTATTCTGATTATTGAAAAATTGCGAACGTAAAAATTTATCGAACTGGCTTATTTCCTTACTGGAAAAGCTTTTGAGGAGTTCTACGAGATATGAACTTTTTATACCATTATTCTTCCCCATAATTCACATTTGATGATTGAAAGAAAGGAAATATACAATTTGTTTTCTAAATAGAAATAAAAATGAAAATATGAAATTCATTTCACTTCACAACCCAGAAAAATTCTCTTTTGCAAATGTCTATGGGGTTATTTATTTTTGTTACTAAAATTATTAAATAACATAAAGCAAAAAATAAAATTTAATATGTCACAAAAAAAAATATCATATCTATATTGGAAATTTATTTTTCTTGTTATTACATTACTTTTGACATTCACAAGTGGTTTCGATTTGTTCAAGGGTGGAGGTCCGGACGATGATTTTAGTGGGACTGAAAAAATTAACATATTAGAAGTTAATCCTAGGGGTCTTTCATGGGGAGATGAAATCCGTATTTTTTTTAACGTGGATAACGGTGTTGACAATAGTAGGTTATTTGTTAGGATAAGTAAAGATAATTGTTTAGTGAATCATTACCACTATGAAGTAGATATGGGTTATTGGGAAAATGAATGGATTGATGTTAATACAAATAATCTAACATCTTCATGCACATTTGACGGAACCTATAGTCTGTCGTTATATATTGCAGATCCCGGATCTGCAATTCCAAGATATAGTTCTGAAGAAACTGCTTTAATAACTTTTGAAGGTGGGATTGTTGGACCATTATTAACAGCTGAGGTTGAATCTGATTATATGAATGATGGGGATTATCAGGATTACACAACAGATATGATCGGTAGTACACACGAAACTTTCAACCACGCACCAGGTACAGGCGAACCCCGGGATGTAATGGTTAGTTTGAATTACTCCACGCCGGCAAATACCAACAACCTTAGAGATTTCACTTTTGATGCCCGCATCCACGAATTTGGTACCTGGAAACTAACAAATTTTGATGCATATGCAAATGGTATTAAAAATCATAACAATTGTGAATATCACTTAATAACCGCTCGTCGTTTTACTTATATAACTACTGAAGGAGTTTCATTGCTGGAATTTTGGAGACAGTCACATGGAACAGCTGATCATCCTAATTATAGTTATGTATTTATTGATAATATTGACATTGAGCATGGGATTTATAATCAACAATCTTGTTATAATTTGGTTGCCAATCACGAACTATGTCACCAGATTGGAAATGTATGGGGTGACGACGCTCATGTATACCATTCAGCCGGTGATCTTCATAACATATGTGCATTAAACCATCCAACACCTATTTACAATGCCGACCCAACCTCTCTTACACAGTTAAATGCTTACTTTAGAATATGCGCAAGACACGTAACTTATGTAAGAAATTCACTTGATTCGAGACAAGGTTTGCAGACAGGAGGTGAAGGTAATTTTATTGATAGTATGGAAAACCCGAGACCTAACAAATTAATTACAGAATTAAAGAAAAGTACATATAAAGTCTACGAACCAATCGATGTACTTTTAAAATTTACAATTTATAAGGATGAAAAAGTTTACAAGTATGATTTAGTTCAAGATTTAGTAAATTTTGAAATTGTTGATGAAAATGGTGTCAAATATAATTTTAAAGAAAAGCTAGACGGGTTCAGAAATCCATTTTCGAACAATTACTATGATCTGAAGTTTGGAGATACATTAACTGTTCTCAGAGAGCTTAATGAATACGGGAAAAAAATTTCTAACCCCAATAACATATTCTTTAATAAAGATAGGTTTTTCCCGGTAGGTAATTATAAAGTATTTGTATACACTGAAGATGGTAAATTTAAATCTGATTATTTTGAATTTGAAATAATAGATTTAGATAATGAAGATATGAGTTTCTTAAATGCCACAAAAAATGAAGTATATCTTAATACTTTACAGGGATTTGAGCAAAACGATTTTTTAGAATATGCTCATCGTGAAAAAGTAAGAAAAGAATTAATCAACTATACTGAAGGAAATAGCTCCTTAAGTAAAATTGTTGATATCTATAAAGATTATTTAATCATGTTTCCAAACTCGTTTTACAATGTTCATTACATACCGAATTATTTGAGATATCAAAAAGAGTTAACAGGTGAATCTACAGACAGGTTGATAGAGGATCTAAAGAGGGAATTCCCGAATTCATTTATAGGACAATTATTAAAGAATAAAGTTTCAAAAGAATTGATTCGAAAAACAATTGAATAGAAAATATGATCGGATCAACCTAGAAACACTTAAATTAGAAATTAATAATTAACATAAAAAATATTACAAGTAAACAATGAAAATAAAAATTTTTATAATTCTGTTTGTTCTATCAGGTTATAACATCTGTAAATCTCAAAGTTTTTTAGAAGATTTATTCTTTGATAAGGACTACTTGCAAAAAAATGTTTTTTCTCTCCAAAAAGCACCTGAATTAAGCATCGATGACTTGATTTTCAATAAGGTTAGTCAGCTGCAAGAGGTGGGTACTTACTTCAAATATCATGATCAATTATCCGATGGTTCATTTATAGTTCAAATCGAAAACAACAGAGTTTATTTGAAGATTTTGAAAAAGTCGAATTCTAAAATTGAATATCTGGCACCGTCTACGACTTCAAGTAAAGCTCTAAAGTCTACGGACATCATTGATGTAATTATTTTTGAAGTAAAAAAAATTGATGGGTTTTCTTTTCTGGATATGTTAAACGCTTCCAATTACATTGATGAAGATGGTTATAATAAAAATCTTAAAGAATCGAATAGTTCGCTAAGCAGTTCGATGAACAATTATGTTTGGAATCCAAGAATAATTATAGATAAATCGATATTAAGTGGTTTTAACCCTCACGCCTCTGGGAAAATTTTGAATAGATCAAAGGCGCGAACCTACCTCGAAACCATGCAGCACAATCCTGTTAATTTGTATTCAGATGTAACAGCAGGAACGATAGTTCCTTATGACGGAGGTACAAGAGCAAAAATCTTTACAGTTGATAAAATGTGGGATAGAATTATTTGGTTTGATATAGACAAGTTTAATGCTAACGCATCCTTTCCTCAATTTGCAATCAAAAATCCTTCAAGCTCATTTTTTACACTTAATTATCCTACAGATATAACACATGGAACAATGAAAGTCATAAATAATGGTTTGAATGACTGTGGTTTCACTGGTAAAGACACTATATATCATTTATATATCTCAGAATTAAGTAATAACCGAATTGCTAAAGTTGACTATAGAATCCGTACTTATGTTAATAATTGCTGGTTATATGTAGTGAATAGAGATTTTAATATAGTGGATAATTCATTTACTGTAGTAAAAGGAGGTTGCAATAAACCCTACAGTTTGTCATTACATAAAGGATCGAACGCATTAGATATGTCAGATGATGTGATCTGGTATAGTGAAGGGGAAGGATTAAATAAGAGACTAAATTGTATCAACGCAAATACTGGGGCTGATATTCCGGGGCAAAGCATTAACACTATAGATTTCGGTAGGGGTCCTGAAATTATTACACCAACAAGAATATCTGTTTATAGATCTCCAAACGGATTGATAAATATGTTAGCGTTTGTTGAGGAAAGAAGAAATGCTATTGTATTCTTAAAATTGGATTCTTATGGAAGAGCAGATTTTTCACATCAGAATTTTTTAATATCGTATAAACCTTTCGAAGATCAACATTTAAAGTCAGTGATTTTAACTTCAAATGATAATGGCATTGAAGGAGTTACTGCATGGGCTGTAACGAATGCACCGGGAGGATGTGGCCCGATTTGTGGAAGCATTCATACATTTAAAGTTAATACAATAAATAATATCCCATTAAATGTTGACTACTTAGCATCCTACTGGACCGGATTAAACTCCGATAATTCCTTTGTTGGTCTTAACAATTTGCAGGTACAAAATGGATTTTTAGATATATTTACAATGGAAACATGGAATGACAATTACGGAATCCGAAGATTTAAGCCGGGAGTAGATATTTTAACTTCAAATGCAACTAATTATTGCCGTGATCTAAACAACATGAAAATTAATTTAAGAATTACGAATCCTGCAAAAATACAGTTTGAAGATGCTCTATATAGTCATTCCGGGGGGCCTTGGATAGTTATGCCTGGTATGCAGGTAAATGGCATGTCATATAATTCTGAAAAAGGATATTATTATTTGCCTGCAGGGACTACTACATTAAATATTTATGTTCCTGGACTACCTACTATGGGTGATGTTCCTGATCCTAAATTAAAAATTAAGTTTACTATTTGCCCGCAGGATGAAAATATCAGTTCGAGTTCAAACAAAATAATTAAAGAATATAATCCGACTGTTGGAAATTGTAACCAGGGAGGAGGATGTCCCTTTGTATTCGTTGAAGATATCGATGGACTTAAATTGGATAATAATATTTTGCATCGCTCAGAGTTCGATGAAAACATTGGAAGAGATATAGAAGATAAGTACATGCTCAAAGTCTTACCTAAACTCGATGAGAATGGAATATGTGTTCTGAAAATAAAAGAATTAAATAATGATGTCAGTTATTTTGACAAGTTCAGTCTAGTTGCAATAGATCATCCCGTAGGAACAAATTTAGGGATAACTGAAAATAGTGAATATGTATTGTATTTTCCTACAATTACAAGTTCTCCCAATTATGCAGAACACGATGGAGAAAATGTTACAACGGAGTTAGGTTATGATTCAAACTATACGAAGATAGTCGAAGGAGATGTAGATGACGTTGTGAGTGCCAATTTCGATTCAGATAGAGATAATTCTCTGCTAAATCGTATGAACAATGTCCTATACGATGCATTGAAAGGCTTAAATAATTCACATATTAAGAATTCAAAAAATAACAAATCAAAGAAATCCAATAATCAATTTGATTTCGGGTTTGCTTACAGTATGGCAGTTATACTTGATCCATCATCTTCAGATTTAATAATTTGGGGTCCTCCTAATAAAAGAGATGCAGGGACTATCGATGTTTATGATTCACAAAGTGAACCTCTTATAGAAGATTTTCTTTTCGCAAAAAGAGAAAATGGTTCAGATGTTATTATTCCTGTCGGTAAACAGGCAAATGTAGATAGCATTGCATCAGTATGGAACTCTGATTTTCAAATAAGTTTCTTGTCGGTTACGCCGGTTTATTACGATGGATATATAGAAAATCCGTTTGATTTGATCGAAGCAGTAGATTCGCTAAATGGAGACGTTCTTAATTTCCTTACAGAGATAGATCAGAATTATGCAGTTATGGATTCAACGTCAAATTTAACTTTGAAATTTAAAGTTAACCAATCGGTTGTTCCGCAGGGCTGGCTAAGAGATTATGTATTAATCACAAATGGCAGATATGAAAATATAGCGGAAGGTGATAACCGGGTATCAGTAAATCAAAACTCAGCAATTCCAAAAGTATATAGGCTCCAACAGAATTATCCAAATCCTTTTAATCCTGTCACAAAGATAAACTTTGATTTGCCGAACAGTTCGATGGTAAAGTTGATTGTTTATGATATTTTAGGGAAGGAAGTAATGAGATTAATCAAAAATGAATTTAGAGAACCTGGACGATATTCAGTAGAATTCAATGGAAGTAATCTTTCAAGCGGAATTTATTTTTACAGGTTGGAAACAGATAAATTTGTACAGACGAAGAGGATGGTATTGGTGAAGTAAATTTAATTAATTTGAAAAAAAGAGGCAGAAAGATTTTTCCTTTCAATCTCTTTTAATTATTATCAATTATCATCACTAATAAGTTCACTTATGAGTTTTGACTAATTGTTTAAAAAGGGACAAGGTTAAAAATTAAACCAAATGATCCAGAATCATTTGACTCATGTAGCATTCTAAAGTTAACGATTTGATTTTTAATTAAGAGGTTTACCGTCACTTAAATTTATATCAATAAGTAATTTATCTTTTATCTCATTTATGAAATCAGAGTATACTTTAAAATTAGTACAGGAATGATCTCGGACGATTTCTAAAGAATTAAGAGCTTTTCTATCGCGAGTTCGAGTCTCGTCGATTCCGCAAACACTAAAACCCTGTAAGGATAAACACTTACAGGGTTTTTAATTTTGTAATTATTAAAGAACATATTCGTTTGGGAACGATTTGAGAACGAATTATTCTAAAATCCCATAAGTTTTAGAAAGAATTTCTCAATATCTGAAAGAATAGATCTCATGAACTCATTAGACTCTTTATTATCAACCTCAATTATGAAACCAGGCTCTATAATTTTCTTATCGGAAGCTCATCAATAATTAAATTGTATTGGTTCACCGGAAACAGGAATTTGGAAAAAAATATTAAGGTATAAATTAGACTGCATTTCTCATTTCAATTCTATTTTTTCTTGCTTCAGTTAATTTGCTTTCTATCACTTCTAATTTTTCTTTAAACCTTCCCAGCATAAAATCTTCTGGCGTTAAGTAAAATAATGAACTGTGTAATCTTTTAGTATTATAAAACTCTACATATTCTGCTATCTGTTTTCTTGCATCTTCAAGATTAATAAAGGATGCTTTAGATAAACATTCTTCAGTAGCAGTTCTGTGATACCTCTCAATTTTTCCGTTTGCAGGCGGATAAGCAATTGAAGTTCTGATGTGCTGCAATCCTGCAAACTTTATAAACTGCAAAAAGTCTTTACTTATGAACTGTGATCCGTTATCCGAAATTATTCTGGGTTTGTAAGCAGGATATTTTTCTAACGCTTTCTGGACAGTCAGCTGTACATCAGTCTCCATCATGTTCATTCTTAATTCATGATGAACATTATATCTGCTGTAACCATCAATTACTGAGATCAGAAATAAAAATGTTCCTTTAAAATTAACATATTTAATATCAACATGCCAATGCTCGTTAGGACTCAAAGGCTGAATAAAACCGGTTCCTTTGGAATTGGTTTTCGTTTCATTCCATCTGTTGAGAAGTCCTGCAAACTTAAGAACTCTGTATGTGGATGAAGGACTGACAGCAACTACATCCTCATCCATCATCATGTAAGTGAGTCTTCTGTAACCTTCACCTAAATGAGAAATTTAGTTTAAAAGATATTACAGCTATTTGTGGACTTTATGCCTAGTATAAGGTTGGATAACTTGCTTTAAAAGTTTAACACTTCCCTCTTCTCAGGAGGTTGAAGGTTAGAGTCTAGTCGATTCCGTAATTAGCAATTTCAGTATAACATCTGATTTTATCCTATCTGTACAAAAATACAAACGGAAACAAAAATGTGACAATTGCTATCCATATAAAGTATATCTGAAGGAATGCGGAAATTGGTTTTCCGATTTCTTCAGGATTGTTTTTATTTAGAAGTGTATGGAACAGATTGTTTGTTACAAGTATCAGATTCACAAGTATCAGAATATTGCTTCCGAGAACAGCCAGCCTGTTTGGTGTAAATCCCCATTCGGAAATCCTGAATATAATAGCAGATAAAGCTATCCCGTTTACAATAATTGTAACTGCTGATAGCAGAAACAATACGATAATTCCAAACCGGTTATTATCTGTTTTTGAAGTCTCAGCAATTGAAAAGAGAATGATAGCCATTACAATTATCAAAAGTCCGTTGAATGCAATTAGAAATTCTCTGTCATTATATGGATCCTTTCCTGAAATAATTATTGCGATCAGATACGCCACTAATGTTAATAATACAAGGGGGCTGAATATTTTTGCGATAACCGGAGAAACTTTGTTTACCAAATTAGGATTCTTCCGGATTACATATGTTCCGACAACCGGCGCAGCAGCTATTCCCGGGATTACGATGTATTGAAAGTAAAAATCGAAAATATCCATATCTATCAGTAAAAAAAGCCCCCGTGTCAGCACTGAAAGTATCATACCTGCGATCAGGATAATAGCTGTTATTACTATCAGGTCTCCATTATATCTCAGATATCCAATTCTCCGATCGTAACTTCTGAAATCATTTCCGGTATACGCAAATCCTAAAATAAACCAGAGGAACAATGGCAGATGAATGCATGACAATTTCAATGTATCGCTGTCAATGTTATCCGGAAGCAGGTTAATAAAGACCAGTGAAATTAAAACCGCAGCGGCTGCAATCATTGATCTCTTAAACGAAAGTTTATTCTTCAGAGAAAAATACACAATGAGAACAGGGAAAACTGCAAATCCGGTATTTCTTGTATAGAAAAAAGTTTCATCAACAGGTAGATAAGCGGGAATCTTTACGATCAGACCCGCAATAAAAGATGCTAAAATCACAAATAAAAGTTCGTATTTTGTCCGGTGAGATTCATCCGGAATATCATAGTTTAGTCTTTCATTCCAGAATTCAGTAATTATATTTTTTTTCAGTTCCGGATACATTGAATTAAACTCTGTCTTAAACCGTGATTTGCTGAATCTGTATAATTTTTCCAGCTCTTTCGGGTTATCAATGTTTGAAACTATATCTTCTTTTGTCAGCATAATTCCGGGTTTTAAATTATTAATTTTGAATTTAATTTTAGAAAGTACTTTGTAATGCAAAGTTAATAACTTCATTCGGCAAAGTCAAGATTCTTTCAAATTTATAATTACAAAGTAATCTCAGTGGATTTGTTTTAGTTTTCAAAACAAACCTTCCTGCGATAAATTGCGTCAGGAAAGCCAGGGTACCGGGAGGGTATTAACCTCACTACTTTTTAACCACATAGGGACATAGGACACATAGAGACATAGGGACATAGAATTTTTTTAATATGATTTATACCGTTATTAACCTCACTACTTTTTAACCACATAGGGACATAGGACACATAGAGACATAGGGACATAGAATTTTTTTAATATGATTTATACCGTTATTAACCTCACTACTTTTTAACCACATAGAGACATAGGACACATAGAGACATAGAACACATAGGGACATAGGGCACAAAGGGATATAGGACACATAGGGGCATAGAATTTTTTTTATTATGATTTATACAGGTATTGTCCAAACCAACTTAAAAATTTAACTAAAAATATCATCACATTTCAAAA
>CALMST010000314.1 GCA_937872315.1 uncultured Ignavibacteria bacterium
CCCAAACATTCCAACAAATTCTTTTTCTGTCAAAACCTTAACTCCCAGTGATTGAGCTTTTTCAAGTTTACTGCCTGCTTCCGCGCCGGCAAGCACATAATCCGTTTTTTTGCTGACAGACGAACTGACTCTTCCGCCTAGATCTTCTATTATTTTCTGCGCATCATCCCTTTTATAATTTTCCAATGTTCCTGTTAGCACAAAGGTCTTATTATTGAAATTTTCATTTATTTTGCCCGGGTCCTTATTTTTTTCAGATTCAAACTGAAGTCCGGCTCTTTTCAGATCATTAATAAGACCGATATTCTTCCTGTCTTTAAAAAATTCCGATACACTTTCAGCTATCTTCGGTCCTATCTCATGCACTTCTACAATCTCATCTTCTGTGGCATTTGATAATTTATCTATTGAACCGAAATTTTTTGATAATATTTTGGCAGTCCTTTCTCCCACGTGTCTTATGCCAAGTGCAAACAATACTTTGTCAAATGGCTTGCTCTTTGAATCTTCGATAGCTTTAAGGATGTTCTCAATGCTCTTATCTCCAAATCGTTCAACTGAGATAAGTTCATCTTTTCTTTCCTTTAATCTGTATATGTCCGCATAATTTTTTATAAATCCCTTTTCAAGAAATATTTCAATAATACTTTCTCCGAGTCCTTCTATTTCCATAGCATTCCTGTGAACGAAATGTTCAATGCGTCCCTGAACCTGTGCTGGACAATCATAATTAGGACAGTAATAATAAACCTCACCTTCAGGATTGATAAGCTTTGTGCTGCAGACGGGACATTTATCCGGCATCTTATACGGCTTGGAATTCTTACTGCGCCTTTTAAGATTTACGGAAACAACTTTTGGAATTACATCACCTCCTTTTTCTATCATCACATAATCACCTTCCCTGATATCCTTTCTCTGAATTTCATCAAAATTATGTAATGTGGCTCTTGAGATAGTGGAGCCTGCCAGGAAAACAGGCTGAAGATCCGCAACCGGGGTGACCGTACCGGTTCTTCCGACCTGAGTATAAATTCTGTTAAGCTTTGTCTCCGTTTCCTTTGCCTTGAATTTATATGCAACTGCCCAGCGCGGAGATTTGGAAACACTTCCGAGAATGTCCTGCTGCTCAAATGAATTTATTTTTACCACAACCCCGTCAATCTCATAAGGAAGTTCATCCCGCATTTTTTCCACTTCATCACAAAATTTTCTTACCTCTTCTATGTTCGATGCTTTACGGTATTTTGTATTTACAGGAAACTTTAATTTCTCAAGAAGTCTGATACTTTCAAAATGTGATTTTAGATTTTTATCTCCGGTATGTATGAAATATGAAAAAAGATTAAGCGGACGTGAAGCTACGATCGAGGAATTTTTCAATTTTAAAGTTCCTGCGGCGGTATTTCTTGCATTGGCAAAAATTTTTTCCCCTTTGAATTCCTGTTCCTCATTAATTTTTATGAAATCATCCTTCCTGAAAAAAACCTCACCTCTTACTTCAAAATCTGTTACTGATCTGTCATTTACGGATAGCGGAATGGATCTTATGGTTTTAATATTCTGAGTGACATCATCACCTTTTACGCCGTCTCCGCGGGTAGCTCCCGTTACAAGTTTTCTGTTTTTATAAATAAGTGATATAGCAATACCGTCAAATTTAAGTTCGCAGACATATTCATACTTTCTGTCTTCAAGTATGTTCTTGATCCTGTTATCAAATTCCACAAGCTCGTCAAAATTATAAGTATTGGAAAGAGAGAGCATAGGTATCTGATGCTGAATTGTACCGGATGATTTTGTCGGTTCGCCTGAAACTCTGTTAGTAGGGGAGTCATCTGTCCTGAGCTCAGGAAATTCCTTTTCCAGTTTCTCCAGCTCTTTCATCATCAGATCGTATTTGTAATCATCTATATCCGGCGATGCAAGTGTATAATATTTATAATCTGCATCAGAGATCTTTTTTTTCAGCACTTCTATTTTTTTCGCTGCTTCGGTGGAAGTCATATGAAATAAAATAAAATCTTATCTAATGTTTTGAAATGAATTGAAATGAATTGAAAAATTTAAATACGGATTTACAAATAAATTTTTCCGGTAAGTGATCTTAACAGAAAGAAATTATCTGATAACCCCGCTTCGGCCTATCTTGACCTTGCTAACGGATTTATTACCAAACTTAATCGGAACGTCATTAACGGTTGCTTTTACAATTTCCGTATTCTCGGCTGAAATGAAAAAATTCTTTTTAGCTTTAAAGACTCCGGTTTCACCTTTGGTAAATGTTATTTTTTCCGGTTTTGAATAATTTACTGAATCGGTGATAAGATAAAATGAACCTGCTCCAAGTCCTGTAACTTTCAGCGTAATGGAATCACCAGCAGCGGCAAGTTCTTCCTCAGCTCTTCTGATCGAATCCTGTATCTCTTCAGGGGTCCTTTTTCCGAGGATCTTCTGTTCCTGTTCTTTTACTACGTCATCAAAATTCTGTCTGATGACTTCGGGTTTATCTTTTGAACCTTCAAGGAAAAGAATATTTACCAGAGAATAAATTCCAACCAGAACAAGTATTACGAAAAGGATCATGAAAATATTCCTTATCGCGGGAGAGTTTAAAAATGCCAGGGATATTCCGGATTTATCTCTGCTTTTGTCCGGTTTAGTATAATATTTTTCTTCGGGTTTTTTCTGGATATAATTTTTTTCAGCTTTTACTTCTTTCTTTATATCATTCTTTACTTCCGGGATTTCTTTTTTTATTTCCTGACGGATCTCATTTCGCATCTCTTCCCTTAGTTCATTTCTGAGTTTTTCACGCAGATCCTCAATGTTTTCTTCTTCTTTCTCCGTATTAGCTTCTTCACTTTCTTCGTTTGCAAATTCTTCTTTAATATTTTCAGAAATATTCTTATTTATTTCTTCTTTTTTATCCGGAATTTCAATGGTCAATTCATCTTCGGTCTTATCAGATATTTTTTCCGCCGGAGCTTTCTTCTGAGAATCCACCATGCCTTTCAGTTTATCAGTGATCTTTGTTCTGCTGCTTTTTTGCTCCGGGATCTCCTCGGAATTTTGCGGGCTTTCTGTATTATAGCTTGATTGTTTCGGCTTGTATTTACCGCTTCTTGCAAGATCATAATCAAAGAGTGTTTCATCAATATCAAGATCAAGACTGTTAATGTATTGTTTCAGAAACGCTCTTATATAAGCCTGAGGCTGAAATGTAAAATCACCGTTTTCTATGTTTTCAAGAATGGAAATATTGAGTCTGGTCTGCTGTGATATGCCTTTTAATGTGAGGTTCTTTTCCTCTCTTACCGCTTTGAGATCTGCGGCAAAAGTTTTAATATCTGCCATTTAGTTTTAATTTTTACGGAAGTTATCTGAATAAAAGAAAAATTTAAAGTTAATAAAAAGATACTTGATAAATTTTAATTAATTAAAAATATCAAAACTTACCGGGTATTGAACAAATTAACTTTTAAAATTAAATTAAAAAAGGAACCGGACTGATGTCCGGCTCCTTTAGTAAAAAACTGCTTTTTCTTAATTATGGTTTTTGTACCTGAACAAAAGAAGATGAATTATTTGTTGCCAAAATAATATCAGTAACATCTGTTATTCCATCACAATTGAAATCAGTTGTCGGAGAATTTATAAATGAAATGGCATTATTGTAAACTGCCAGAATGTCTGTTGAATTAACAAATCCGTCCTGATTTGCATCTCCCTGATAAACTGAAACAATGCCTCCGGATAACTTCTGATTGCTTCCGTAAGCCTGGCTGAGAGCTGTTGTGAAATTATATGAAGCTGAGCCTGCCGTGAATGTGACAGGAGCCGCACTCCATGTTTCTACCATGTTTGCGCTTTTTACGACTAAGTAATATCCTACACCGTTGACTGCGCTAGTGAACACAACATTATTGAATACATTTCCGCCTGCATTGGAGCTTACAGATTGCACAAGATTGTAAGGTGAACTGCTGCTTCTTATTTCTACAGTTACAGGACTTACATTCGGACATGCTTCGAAATTCATTTTAAGGCTCAGGGTCTGTGTTGCTGCCGGTTCGTCTGCACCGATGGTAGGTGTGGAACCGCTTCTTGTCTGACCGTCAATGTCTGTTGTGATGCCGGCAATTGGAGTTCCTGCATTTATTAATGGTGAACCTGAATTAATATGAAGATCAATTCCGCTTACATATAACGGATCAGCGCTTAAGCTGTTGGCATCCTGACCGGTTGCTCCCTGCCAGGCAGCTAAATTTGCCGAACCGGAAGCAGCTATCTGTCCTACATAATTTAATCCGGAACCTGTTGCATTGACATAATAATTATTGTAATTGGAGTTTGCGAATTGTGTATTGTCAGTAACAGCATAAACTCCTACGGTACCGTAACCTATAGCCGCCAGTAATCCGAGGCTGTTTACTATACTGTTATCTCTGATATCTGCAATACTTGCTGCTGCAAGATAAATCCCCATTGACATCGCTGAGGTCTTATTTAAAGTATTGCCATACATGTTAATTGAATTGTAATATACATTGATCCCGCTTTGACCGATAGAACCGTAAATGCTGATTCCGATCGGATTATCGGTTGGGATGGAAGTATAGCTCCATCCGTCACCGCTTAAATTAGCGATCATGTTGTTTGAAATGGTGATGTTTGCTCCGGTAACAGTTGTGGAAACCGCAATTCCCTGACCACCGTAACCACCGGTGCCTGTATATATCAGATCATGTATATAGTTTCCATTTGCGGTACTGTTGGTTGTTCCGGTTGCAAACCATATTCCTTTGTCATCTTCTGAAGATGCTCCGTCAAAATTTGCCATGATGTTACTTGAAACATTTCCTCCGTCCACACCCTGAACGTAGACTCCTAAATATCTGATAGCATCTGCTCCTGATGTTGACATATCATTTGCTCTTACATTCAGACCGGTTCCGTTGCCTGCAGATACAACAGCAATATTGTAAATACCAACATAAGCTCTTTGTATCCTGTTGTTTTGAATCGTAATGTTGTTAAAGTAACCGGCTGTGCCGAGTGTTACGTCACTGACTACCACTGCTGATGATGAATTTATGCCGTTAATGACATTGCAGTTCAGCAGACTGACATTTGTTATAGGGGTCACGCCTGTTGAAGCAATATGGATAACACTAGGAGTTGTTGTACTGGTGTTTGTGATTGTGAGATCCCTTGTTACTGTTCCGTTGTTTGAACCCTGAATGGTAACATAGCTGGAAAGTATCTTAAATACTGCATTTGATGTGACTGCTCCTGTTACAGTTGAGCTTACACCCGAATTCGGTTGAATAGTAAGTGTATTTACTGCTGAAGCTGTAGCATAATCTATTGTAATAGGTAAAGTTTCTGAAGCATAAGTAGCGTCAAGCAAAAGGAATCTGACTGCAGCGGAAGATCCGCTTACATTCAAAGCTGTAACTGCATCTGTGATTGTTGCAAATACGCCGACGCCTGCATCCAGCGGGAGATTAGGATATTCTTCCCTGCCTGCATATAATGAACCGTTATATTTTTCTCCGTTCTGATAAGGAACGAATGCAACTTCCTCGACTTCCTTCATTACTTTCTCCCCGTCTGTCAGAGATAATGATTCTTTTACTTCAGTGCTTTTATTCTCTGCATTATCATTATTTTCCAAAACGGTCACTTCTTTTAAAACTCTTGTAACTTCTTTTCTGAAAGTAATATTATTTCCTGTAATACTGTTGAACAATGCAACTCCTACTGTATAATCACCCGCAAGCGGAGGACCGGAAATTATATAGGAATTGATTGTCCCTGTAAGCGGGAATGCTCCGGAAGTCAAAGCAACGCTTGACGGATTAGCATTAAAAATACCGGAATTGATGCCCACATTTGGAACAGCTGCAAGGTCCTGTGCTACCACAAAATACTGAACAACATCATTTACGGTAACGCCGCCGCCGCCGTTAAGAAGAGTGTAATCGATCGTAAACGAGAATGGAGAAGTAGCGCCCGATGCTTCTGCATATTTCCAACCGTTGGATCCGCTTGTGTTGTTAACATATGTGTTTGCATCACCTGAACGTTTATAATATACTCTCGGACGTGTTCCGGCTGTTCCGTTTACTCCGCTGAGGTCTGTTACGGTTACATTTGTAAAGCTTCTGTTTGATGTACTTGAAGTGTTTGTCAAAGCAGTATATGTAATAACCGGTGGTGTAATGTCTCCTCCCGGCACACCGTCAAATTCATCATAACCTATATCAGGAGCTGTGGCACCGCCGTTAACTGAACCAGCAGGACCCGGTCTTACCTGACCGTCCACGTCGATTGTAACACCTGTAAATGCTCCGCCTGATTCGAGCGGTCCCGGAGTTGCAAAGGGAATATGTAAATTTGTTGCGCTTGTAAATGGTGCAGCATTTGTTGTAGCAAATGAAGCATTGTCATTTGTTCCTGCAGCAGAAAGTGTGCTTGTGTAAGCTCTTAAGTTAGTGCTTGGAGTTATTACTCCCGGAGCAAAATTTGCAGCTAAATATAAATTTGTGGCATTTCCTGTAGCACTTACCTGCGCAATACCGCTGTAAAGTAAACTACCCTGATAATAAGCATTATTGTTCAGAGTCAGATTCATGGCGCTAGTACCGCCTGAAGGCAGGTAAACACAAACAAATACATCGTTGTATAATGTTGAATTACCACCTGTTAAAGTATTAGAAAATATATTGTTTCTGACATCACAACCTGTTAAAGCAGTTGAGGTTATTGTAAAACAAGAAACCAAATCAGTACTTATACCACCCGGAATGACTCCCGAGAGATTAACGGAATTGTGATAAACTTTATGACCAGTGCCGGATCCAATTCTGATTCCATGTACACCAAAAGTTGTACTGAAAGCGCCTGTTCCTGTGGTCTGGTCATTAGTGCAGTTTAATACCGCATTATTTATAACCGAATGGTTATTACCTCCGTTAAGGTTAATACCATAAGCGCCGTATGTGCTTGTATTATTATTTCTTACTCTGCCAATAATGTTATTAGTAATATTAGCTGCTGTTGTGTTTGCGCTGATCACACCAACTTCAATACCTCTTGTGGCACTGTTTGTAGTATGGAAACTTTCAGCATATACTGTATTAGCTGTTATAGAGCAATTATCACATCCCGAAACAGTAATGCCGTTTTGTGTAACCTGATTCGGATCACCGGCAACAGAATTACCGATTAAGTTATTTGAAATAACAAGATTCGGGGCAACTGTTGTAGCAGCTCCGTTAATTGAAATACCTCTTGAAACAGTAACAATATAATTGTTGCTTAAAAGCATATTAGCAGCAGTCTGTCCGCTTGCCATTGTTGTTGTAGCGCTTGCAAGCGGGGACGGAGCAGTTGTATTAGCAACTGTTGATGCTCCTCCGGAAACAATGATGCCCCAGGTTACTATTTCTGTGGTATTCGCCGAAACATTTCTTCCTACACCGCTTCCTACAAGATAACAGTTAACAACGCTGTTGTTATCTACGCTGGTTATCAGCGTTGAAGTGGCTGTTCTGATACATGAAGTATATGTAACGGTATTAGCGGCAGTATTCTGAATAGACAGATTTCTGTTGATACCGCCGGTATTGGGATTGTCACCGTTGATGGTTACATTATCTGCTCCATTGAGCTCGATAAGTCCTCTTCCTGTGGTGGTCGGACCTGATACAACTATCCCGTCATTTACGGGATTAATGGTAATGGATGTATAACTGGCAGATCCGGCGCCGCTTGCATTTAAAACGCAGGGACCGGTTTCAGTGGTGTTGCTGCTGATACCTACTGTTATGACACCGGTGTGTGTTCCGGCGTTGATTGCATCGAATGCATCCTTTAATGTCGGGTATGATCCTCCACCCGGATTAACTGAAACATTCTGAGCGTTTACATTCATCGCTGTAAATATCAAGCACAGGGATAATGTAAGAAATGAAAAGATTTTTTTCATGGCTTTTGTTTTTAGGTTTGTTAATTTGGTTTGTTTTTTGGTTACCTTTGTTTATTTACTTTATTTATAAAGCTTTATTTTTAAAGATTTATAATTTAAATCCGTTTGGTTTGAAAAAATTAAAATAAATACAAACAAAAAAGGAAGGCTGACGTAACCATGTTTGGTTTCCGGGAAATGAACATATCACAAAATGTTGTATGCATTGAATGGCAAATCTATATTTAAAAAATGTATAAATCAAGATTCATTTTTAAGGTTACGAAAGAAATATTGTATACAATTTATATCAGCTCAGAAGGCTGATTTTATTAATCCTGCAGTGATTTTTTTAAAAAAAATGCAGGGTTAATTTTACTGATCTTAAACCTGATCTGAACCGGATCTATTGAATTATTAAAAATCCCGTTGTTTTATGTTAAATACGATTTTATCCAGGATCATTCCAAGTAAAATTCCTGCTGTATAGCATAAAAGATCACTCCATAAAAATCCATAACCAAGTACAAGTCCGCCAATTCTGGTATGACGGATAGCATTTATCCAGCCTGCCTGATAAAGCTGACTGAATTCAATTAAAAATGAAAATGATAATGAAATTACTGCGACCTGAAAAACAGTATATTCAATAAAAATAAAACGGATTATAAAATATACCATCAATGCCCATAAAATATCACCCGAATATTCGCCAATAAATGTGGAAAGTAAATATGAATATTCTCTTGAAGCCAGTCCGGCAAAAATTGTGATTATGATTAGAATAAAAAATGTTGTGCGGCTGCGGGAAGGTGTCTGTTTCATGGTTATTAGTATTAAGTATTAAGTATTAAGTATTAAGTATTAAGTATTAAGTATTAAGTA
>CALMST010000315.1 GCA_937872315.1 uncultured Ignavibacteria bacterium
ATTGGGTGGGCAGTTTTCAGGCGAAAAAGTGGGCAGATTTCAAGCGGAAAAAACAATATAAAGAAAACTCACTAGATCAGGGATGATTACAATGCTGTTTTAAGTTCATACATTAGTAATAGTATTAAACGAAAAAACTAACTTAACAAAAATGTAGTTTTTTTAATTTTTATTTATGCATATTCACTTTTATACTAAAAAATTTTTTAACTATGGGAAAACGAGCTTGGGAAATTGATAGTAACGAAATTAATTTAAATGAATTAGATACTAATAATTTGGATCAGTATATAATTCTTACTAAGAATATAGAAGAATTCATAAAGGGAGTAGATAATAAGAAACTTTTTTTGATGGGTCCAAAAGGAATAGGCAAAACTCTAATCCTAAAAGCTAAGAGTCAATTAATGAGAGATGTTCAAAGCGGATATCAATTTATACCGGAAGATAACCTTTGTGAAAAATTTAGCAATATTGGAATAGTTTTTTCAGCAATGGATTTAAATAAGTTTAAGAGTAGAGCAATTTGGCACGAAGTTTGGGAAATAGCATTACTCTGTTTGATATTAAAAAGGTTTAAAGTAAGTCTTCCCATAGACATTGAAAATGTGTTACATGAGGCTGAAGCATTAAATGAAATTCTTGCCGCACTGCTTCAAAATAGAGGAGAAATTGATCATCTTCATAGTTTAGTAGCTACATTTTTAAAACCTTCTATTAGGAAAATTCCAAACGTAAATCAAATCGCAATTTTCATTGATAGTATTGATGAGGCTTTTGACAACCATGTGGGCTATAATTTGAAATCGACAAATTTGAAATCCACAAATTTATCTCCGGAAGTATGGATTAATTCTCAAAACAGTATTTTAAAAATTGCAAAAGATTTATGTGATTCATTTAAACATATTAAGATTTATTTAACTGTAAGAAGTGAAGCATATATCAATAACAATGATCCTATAAAATTACAATTGGATCAATATACAACGCATATTCGATATAATTACAATCAGCTTGAAAATATTTTCAATCAAAATATTGAATCTATGAATCTGGAAGATATTTTTCCTAACAACGAAACACCAATTAAAAAATTTGTTGGTTATGATAAAATTACACATAGCTTTGTTGAAAACTCATCTGGAGATAGAATAGAAGAGTCAGTATTTGGATTTATCTACCGTCATACCTTTGGGAGACCTCGAGAAATTATGGAAATAGGGAAAACAATTTCTGAAAAGTTCAGTCCAAGTGAGAGAACGCCAGATAACATTCGGTCCATAGTTAATGAAGTCGGTTATGAACTTTTTGGTCAACTTAAGAAGGAAATAGTTCCCTATTTTGAGGACGATCTATTTTTAGAATTTTCACAGAAAATAAGACAAAATGTCATTACCTGTGAAATAGTAGAAAAACTTAGGTCTAATTTTGAAAAATACCATAACGTTGATGATATATTTTTGTATTTCTATCGAATGGGAGTTCTCGGATATGTTGATACGGATATTGAAGGAAACATGATACAAAAATTTTTACCTGCCGGTGAGTACAGTTTATCCAACCATAGAATCCCGGATAGTAAGTATTATCTCTTACACCCGTCATTGAATGAATCTTTGAAAAAATTTCACAAAAGTGATTTTTATGACCATAGAAACATTATTGGTTATGATTATTCTTTTTTGGACCGAGCTTTCGATAAAACATGTAAACACGTACATTTTGGACTAGATAGAGATAGTCTAGCAATAGTAATTCCAGAGTTAAATAAATGCAAGTGCTTAACTATTATTCAAAGACCTGATCAAGAATGGACTAAAATTGAAAAATGTAAAAAAGTAACTTTTCAGTACAATAATGCCGAAAAAATTGAATTCTTAATCTATCATGATAACTTGGATAGAATAGATAAAAACCTTGCCTTAAGAGCCCACTATAATTGTAAACCTGTAATATTTTATACACAGGATAGAAATATTTTATTATCAATTATTAAAGCTAGTGATACATTAAGTTTTGGAATACCAGATTATTTTTTAGAATTTAAGCCAATTGATTTATCCGACAAGTTTATATATTTCGCAATGCGCTGTTACGATGAATCTCAAAATGCTAAAATTAATTATCAACTTGAAAAGTTCAACGCAAAGTCTAGTCCTATGCTTATTGATAGATTTTTGTTAGATAAATCGATACAGATTGTTGATAATGTACTATTCGTTGTAATTTTAGTTGAAGATAAAGGAAGTTTGATCTGCATCGAAAGACCATCTTATACTATGAAACCTTCAGAAATAGTTGTCCGTTGCAACCATAATGATGAATTTACTTTTTATACGCTTAGGCAAAACAAATTGATTGAAGGAGTTTATCAGTTTTACAAATTATTAAAACAAAACAAAATTGAACCATATAATAAGGATGTTCCTAACAACTTGCTCAATATCTTTATTTTAATTCAAGTAAATGTCATTAAAAATGCAATTCCGAGAGAAACCTTGCAAAAAATATTTCCTCAACGAAGCAGCTCAGAAATTGTTGATGATTTGATTATGGTTGGAATGGATGTGGCTGAGAGAACTAATAAATTGTCAAAAAAGTATCCACTTATTAGAAATAATTATATTATTGAGCTTTCCAAGCGAAAAGCATTTTTTCCAATGGATGAAGAATGTTACAATTTTGTATCCAACTCTGACCAGCTTGATGATTTTCAGGAGATGTTTAACTTCTTGAAGATATTGAAAGTTAAACCCTTAATTGAACAATATAAATCAGTCTTCATATCTTATAGCAATGAAGACATTGTATTTGCACGTCATCTGAGAAACTTTCTCGTCGCAAGAGGTGTTGATGTCTTCTTTTTTGAGTTGGATTCGCAGCCTACACTCCTTAAAGAACTTATGCAAAAGGAAATATATAAACGTGATATATTTCTTTTTATTGCCTCAAAAAATTCATTGATGAGCGAGCCTTGTCAATTTGAACTTTCGAATTGTCAAGAAAAGCAAAATAAGGATTGGAGTAAGGATTTATTAGTTACACTTAAAATCGATGATTACATTTTTGAAATAAACAAGCATAACATACCACAAAAAAATAGAGATGAATTCTGGAGTAACATTCAATTTATTAAAGATAGAAGGATGTTGGACTATAAACAATTCATGATAAACTTTAATCGAGTAAATTTTCAAGAGAAAATAATAGAATTAATATATAACAATTTTCTAAAAGAAACTGAAAAATAAACACAAAGCAAAAATGAAGAATAAAAAATTTATTGAAAATCTTAAAGATTATATAGCACTTTCCATAGTGGTTTTTACATTTTTAGTTCTTATTACACTGATTATATTAAACTATACTTCTGCAAATTTTCAACAATCCAAAGACATCACTTCACTATTCCTGCCAATTGTTGGTACGTGGATGGGTACCGTACTTGCATTTTACTTTAGTAGAGAAAATTTTGAATCTGCGAGCAAGAGTTTACAACAAACAATTTCGATCTTATCTAACGAGGAGAAGTTAAAGGAGATTAAAAGCATTACCGTAATGATACCTGTAAATAATATTAAACATCCTTTTACTTCTGATAGATCATTCGATTCACTCAGTATTGATGAAGCTATAAATTTTATGAAAAGTGAAAAAGTTAACCGACTAGTAGTTATGGATCCAGAAAAAAAAGTTAAATTCGTTATTCATAAAAGTTTAATCGATGAATTTATAAGGGCTAAAATACTGGAAGAGAAGATGAATCCTGAAGATTTAAAAAATATCACAATAAGGCAAATGTATGATACGTGTGATGCAAGAATTAAGGAGAAAATTGATCAAAGTGTGGATTACATTTCCGAGGATTCTTTTCTAATCAGAGCATTAGATATTTTGAATAATAATTCCTATTGTCAGGATATCTTTGTTACAAAGACGGGAAAAAAGAATGAAGAGGTATCTGGTTGGATAACCAATATTATAGTTTCAGAAAACATACGCGGTAAATAGAAGCTAAGTATATAATATTTAAAATCATTTAGGAATACAGCTTATAGAAAATTAATATTATCTGATAATTTTAAAAGAGGTCTTGATTAGACCTCTTTTAATATATTATCCATAGTTAAAATTTGCATCATCTCTTTGGCTTTGCGCCCACTGAACCCCGAATTGACGAACTAGTTTCTCAAAAATCAATTCATTAATGTGAACCTTTGTTTTAATAAAGAATTGATAAATAAAACTAATACCAATATCGTTGCACTTGCATATGTCCTTCCGATTTAAAGCTATATAGTTCTGATAAAATTGTTTTGCCAATAGGTACATAATTTCTTTATTTTGCGGATACATTTTCTGAAAAAAAATCTTGTCAATTAATAAATTAACTATAGCTACTTCTTTTGGAGAATTTCGACTTAAGGAATTCTTTGAGTGGAATTCCACAGACTTGAATTTACTAGTCTTACGCAAGAGAAACTTCTGATGTAAAATTGTACTTTCAAGAATTTCAATTAATACTGGTGCAAGTATTTCTTTTTCAAAACTACATATCTCTCGAACTAATATCCATTCTTTCAAGATTATTTTACAAATTTCTGTTGAAAAAACAGCTTCTGCCAAAAGATCTCTGTAGTAATTGGTTCCACAGTGAAAAAGATAGGCATCAACAAGGGTTTGTGTGTTGTGGAGTTTTATAACATTATTATAGGTTGATTCAAATTCTTCTTCGCTGAAATTCTTATAAACCATCGACAAATTGTGGAAAATTATTTTTAACATTTCAGCGTCTCCCTTTTTACAAAAATCTTCCCATAAATCACCTTTAATTTCGGAGTTTATGGGACAAGTTAACTTTTCAAATATCTGTTTATTTCTGAAATATATAATTGCAATTAAAACAATCGACAACTTTTTTCTTTTTTCAGTTGAAACATTTGGTGTTGCAATCAGATCTTCAATAAATTTATTGATGTCTGTGCTTTCTACCAAGATATCGGGTTTTATTTTCATTATTCTATTTTTAAATGTGCATCCAGAAATATTCTAAAATGCAGCCCAAAATAGGCGATACAATTAAAGCATTTTGCAAATTATTTGTCAATTTTTTTATCAGTGCTCATTAGTGTAAAACCCTTTTAACTCCCAGTGTTAATAATACAGAAAATGTTATTCTGTTAGGAAAAAGTGAATTTAAAAGACAGAGAATTTTTAAAGACATAGCATTTCGTCTTTAGCTCAATTAGAGCAAGTTACTTTTAATCACAAATTCCGACAAAAAAGTTTTAGAAGTTTGGATTCGTAAGTGTAAAAAATATAAAGGCAGTTAAAGATTTTTTAACTGACTGATTTATTATTGTAATGTAGCATGCTTTACATTACTACGATTTTTACTATGATAAATGGACTGAATAAAAAATCATGCATACTTAAGAAAAAAATTACAAATTTAGATAACCAACATAGTTTGTATTAATTTATATACTATTACCCCCTTTCAAGAGTGTTTATTATAAAATTTGAATGAACTATTTTTGTTTTGAGGAAAAAATGAAGATGTCTATTTTTAAGATGGCTGGTGTTTGAGTCAATGTAAAACTTAAAGGTGTGTTGGGTATAAAGGATAATAATGTCCAAGTACCTAACCGTCAAAGAAGTAGTTATGCTTCTTAATGGCAAACGTTCGGAAAAGTGGGTGTATCAGCATAAGCATGAGATACCCGGATTCTTTGAGCTTGCCGGAAGTTACTTTTTTGACGCCGGTGTGTTACAATGTGCTCTGAAGCAGCGCGCGCTTAAAAAGACAGCTTCACGACCTAAGGGTCATGTCGACAACCGACATAATCTTTAAGAGTCAAACGCCTGCACCGTGTATCTTACCATTAGGCATTGCGAAGGGAAGGTGCATTGGGGTTGATCGGAATTGTTTGGAAGGATTTGTTATTATACAATACAAAAGATTGCAAATAATTTCACTTTTTTAATACCGGTACATTGTTCAATGAATCTAATGAATTATTAATTTTCTGTAAACTTTTGTTTATATCAAAAATGGCGTTTTCCATATTTTTCATATCTATTTGATTTATTATTTCAATTTTGTTTGTGAAATTATCTTGAAATATTAATCCAGACAAGATAACTAAACTTAGGATTCCAATAGATATAATACCAATTGCAAACTTTCTACTTGCAGAAATTAGGTGGGTTGCTTTAAGATTATTTGTTTCAGAATTCGTCTTTATACAATTCTTCATATCTTTGATTTCCATTTTGTTAAAATCCTGAATTGTTTCATAGTTTTTATCTAAGGAAGTGATGGAGCCTGTCATATACTTATAATGTCGAACATCTAATGTCTTTGTTACTATTAAAATACACCAAGATAACATCCCTAAGGAAACCAAAAATAGGAAAATACATATGATGATAAAGCAGGAAGAGGCATATTTTAAATGACTATAAAAAAGCGGGATAAACAAACTTGATAAAGCGAACACTAATCCACTTTGACCAATAAGTTGTGATAATTTGTTTTCAATAGTCTTTTGTCTATCTTCTTCATATCCAAAGAGAATATCTAGGTATCTTAAATGTTCTTTTTCCATGTTAGTTTTTTAAAAATTCTATAATTGAATCCGAAATTGGCAACTGAGTTTCTAATTCAATCCATCCCCATTGCCCATTTGGATTGATTTCTAAAAAGACGAATTTACCCTCCTTAGTTTTTATCATATCAATGGCTCCAAATGATAGGTTTAATTTTTTTACCAACTGAACACACTTTTCTTTAATAGACTCAGGTAAGTTAATTTCATAAAATTTATTTCTTTTTCTTCTCCAATCAATGGATGTTTCAATCGAACTTTGTGAATCCACGTAGGCAGAAAAAATTTGGTTTTCCACTACTGTGATTCTAACCTCGATTTCTTTTTCAATATAGCTTTGAAAAATACTTGGTAAAGGGAAATATTCAGATATTTTATCAATCTGGTTTCTGTCTATCTTATTGGTGTAAATATGCTTGGACTTGTCCTGAAGTTTAAATTCATTATTAAAAATTGGTTTTACAATTACATCACCATTGTTATCATTGAAGAATTTATTAATTCTATTTGGATCGTAAGAAATTAATGTGGAAGGAATTTCAAAGCCAATTTTTCTGGCTTCGTTCAATTGCAGGAATTTATTCTCGGCACGGTAAATAAATTTAGGAATACTTAACCATTTTGCTTCTAATAATTCCCAAAGATTACTAAAATAAACTCGTAATTCATTATGAATATATTTGTTTACACTATTAGGAATATGTTCAAAGTGAGGAATCTTAATTCTTCTAAACCAAACAGATTTGATTGAATTTAAATTGCTAAAATTGATGAAAAGTCTTCTATCATCGATGAAAATATCCACGAACTCTTTTGATAATAAATCTTCGGTATTAAATCTATAATATGGTATACGTTTTTCATTAAGTTTGTTGACAACAAAATCAACGGTGTAATCTTCCTTGTGCGTAATGATTAAAATCATTCATCAATCCGTGTCTGATTCTTCTCTTTTGATTTCGGTTATTGTTCTGGTATCCATTAATTTCTTGATCTTTTCAATATCTTTATCTGCGTCAGTTTCTTCTTTGTTTGTAAAAGTGTATGTTGTTGTTTCCATCAAATGAACTATTTGATCATTAATGGAATCGTCTGCATCAGATTCTTCAGATTTAACACCAGTTTTCGTGAGAGTATCCATTATATGGTTTAAATAATCATCTTGGTCCTTATCGGTACCCTCACCAATTGATTTTGTAAAAGTTTCCGTTTCTAAGTAAACTTTTTCGATGGCAACTTCTTTAGTTGATTTAAGAACCGTAAGATTCAACTCTTCAGAATATTCTAAAATAGAATTGTCCAAATCAAGGATTTCAGGTGTTTCAGCAAACTCTAAAATTAGTGGTTTCATGGAATATATTTTTCGAAAAAATACACAAAATCTTCATTTCTTCAAATACAAAAGGATTCTCCATAAAATTTCAAAAAATTTCATGAAATTTCACGAAGCTCAAACAATTATAAAAAATGTAAACGTGTTTAAAAGATAATAATCTATTTAAAAATCAATTTATGTTAAAATACAGGCATAGTCGCACTATCTTTTATGATAAAAAAATTACATAGAGACCAATTTTTTTCTGACAGCTATCAGCCTCCTCTTCCCTTCAACTCCAACACCGACTTACCACTTCGAATCCTCCATGAAATGTTTCTTAAATTTAAATATTATGGAGAGCGAAATTCTGAAGTTACTATAAAAGGTCATCGAGATACTTTTAAGTTATTTATGAAGTTCAGCCCGAATATTACTTTGTCAGATTTAACCGAAACTACAGTCGTTAACTTCCTGGAATTTATTAATACTCGAGAAAGGAAAATCGGAAAGGATTATGTTGTCAAGGAGTATAAAAACTCAAGTATTGTTATTATGCGAAATAGATTGAATGTATTTTTTGATTGGTTGGTAAAAAGGGCTTACATTAAAATAAACCCGTTTGAAAAAATTGCTTATCCTAAGGTCACATACACAGATAGGCGGGCTTACAGTCAAAAAGAATTTGAAGCGATTTGCTATGCTGTTAATACAACAATTCAATGGGCTAACTTGCTTGTTAAAAAACGAAACATTGCACTTGTCATGTTTTTAACTTTCACCGGTGTAAGAAAGGAAGAACTTCTGGAACTCCAATTGTCCGATGTGGATCTCTTCAGAAGATTTGTAATTGTCCGTGCTGAAACTTCTAAATCTAAAAGAGGCCGGATCATACCTATGAATTCAAGCTTATTGCCTTATCTGGAAGATTATTTAGAACAACGCAAATCTTTCCTTACACTTTTTTTCTGGGTTTCCGGTCGATCTGATCAGCCATTTACAGAAAACGGAGCTTCTAAATTCATGAAACAAATTTCAAAAGCTACAAAATTTAATTGCCACCTACATAGGTTCAGACATACATTTGCTACTAATTACTATAAGCAAACCCATGATATCGTTGGTTTACAAAAGCTGATGGGACATACGAGTTTTAGAATGACGTTGTCGTATTTACGATCTTTACCGGATGAACATGTTGTCGAGCAAATTAGAAAAATTACAATTGATGAATTTTTGTAATCAGAGTATAATTAAAACAGATAATTATTAACACATTTTAGTTTGTAATTGTCAATTATTTTCCTTAAAAATCTGACTGGAATTTGGAATTAAACAGGTCCAGCAAAAAATCTATGTTTTTTAAGGAATTGAGTATTTTCCTCAATAAAATCAAGGGCTTTCTGCAATATATTCAAGACCTGTTTAACCCCATTAATTAGGCCTGTGGATAAATGGGCAATTCTTCTCAAAACCTTAATAATATTAACGAATTTTGTAAATGTGTGGGGCTTAAGTGGAATTAAACAGGTCCATAGAAGAAAGTTTTTCACATCCATTTTCCAGTGATGATTTAAAAGATAAATATGGATAATTGCATTCTAAATGTAATCATTTTTATGTCTATACAAATTATATCACAAAAGTTCTTTGACTACTCACTGACGTTTAAAGGATATTCGCCAACCACCATTAAAGGGTATAAAGCGGCGATAAAAAATTATTGTAATGTTTGTAAAGTAAGCGAGATTGAGGATGTGACAATAGAAAATGTTCGCCATTTTTTCTATCAGGGTAGAACAATTAAGAAATGGACATCGTCGTCATTCATTGCTTTTCACAAAGCTCTCATTGTATTCTTCCGATATTGTGTAGCAGAAGGGTATATGAAGACGAATCCGATTGAAGAAATCGAAGTCCCCAAGCTTGAGCGAAAGATTCCCCCCAAACTCACTAAGCAAGAATCAATGCGGATCCTTGAGGTGGTTGATAACTATCCGTATTCATCAAACTTCTTGCGATTTAGAAATTATGCGATCTTTGCAACCTTCATTTTTACCGGTCTTCGAAAAAGTGAACTCCTCCACCTCAAATATACTGACGTTGATATTGAAAACCGTTCTATCTTTGTACGGCAAGGAAAAGGTCACAAGGATAGAATTATTCCAATTAATTATCGCCTTGCAGAAGCGTTACTAAAATATGTTGAAGTTAGAAAAAAAGCTTGGAAAACTTGCCCTGAATTTTTTGTTTCCTATACTCTTGATACAGGATTAACAGAAAGTGGATTGAAAAAATTAGTAGATAAAATCAATGCTTGTACGGGAATCCGATTTGGTGTTCATAAATTACGCCATACGTTTGCAACGTTAATGTTAGAAGGAGGATGTGATATTTATTCTCTTTCACGAATGATGGGGCACAGTGATATCAAGACCACTACAGTGTATCTTGCAGCAAGTGCGGAGCATTTGCGGGAGCAAATGTTAAAGCATCCATTAAATTAATTTTTAAGCTCTCTAATCTTTTCCAGCACTGAAAAGTGCATCTCTTCTTCCAAATTTTGTCTTAGCAAATTATAAGCCCATTCTGGTACCAAAGGACTACTTATACGTTTTAAATAAATTTTATCTTGGATTTGCCGAATTAAAAAATTGTCGATACAATCAGTTATTTTTACTTTTTTTAATACACTTTCAATTAGATTTTTTAGCTCATTTAAATTTTCAATTGCTTCTTTATTATTTGCAATTTGTTTATATGCAAGTACAAACACAGGCAAGGATGGAAATAACACATTTGTTATAAATGAAGTTAATGATATTTCAAATATTCCTGATATAACAAATAAAATTATAAAGGTTATCAATGCAAGAAATAAAATTGAATTGGAATATCTTTTTCTCAAATTAAAATCATAATTACAATTTATCCGTTGGCATAGTAAAGTTGCAACATTTGTTTTAACAGATTCAATTTCTTTGGGATACCAATCAAACAGTTTTTCTAAAGTATTTTTCTTCAAAAATTTATTATAATAACGAAAAACGACTTCTGATTCGGGATGTGTAGGAATTAATGTTGAATTCCAATTAATTAATAAAACCTTACTATCAAACAGTTCTTGAATTGATGCAGCAAGTTTTTTAAGATCACATGTTTTACCTTCAAGAAATAATTCTATAAAAGTAGCAATAATACTATAAAGAATAAAAGTCCAAGTTATATTATATTCGGCATTATTAAGAAGTGGAACAATGATTGAAATAATAATTGGAATAGGAACAGCTATTAAAACTTGAGTTGCAAAAGTTAATTTACCTGTTTTATAAATTTTTTTCTGTGAAGCCAAATACTTAATACAAGTATCAGTATTTTGTTCTTGAACTATATGTGCACCAAAATTAATCATAACTTGGAAATTTATCACCAAATATTTCTCTCCATTTATATATGGCTTTAGATTGATTCTTTTCCTCAGTTTCAATTTTAAAGGCGTCATATCCTTTTAAGTAAGAATCGTTTGCCTTTGAAGAAATGCTAACTTTTTCACTATATGATAATGTATTCAGATTGCCTTGAAATCCTTTTGGGTCATCTACATCATTATTAATTGCTGATTTAAGATATAGCCAAAAATTAATAAGATTTACGTCAATAAAATTCGATACCTTTTCTTGACTCTCAACAAAATTTAAAATTATTGTCTCAAACAAATATGAAGGAACAGTCGTCATTAATGCTCTTACATTCCAAAATTTTAATGTCCTTATTAGCTGAAGTACATTTCCATCATATTTTTTGTTGATTAAATTTATTCTTTCTTGATCAATCCTTGGGTCAGTTGCTTTCCATTCTCCTTCACCATCCGGTATTACATAATAGCCTGTGTCTGTGTAGAATGCAGGAACAATATCAAACACCCATTCATATGAACTCAAATTTAGAGTTGCAGCCTCTTGTTTACGATGTTTCTCTGCACTCTTATATTGTTCAATTCTATTAAGAGACGAAACAATTTTATTAACTAATTTGATAGAATTTAAAGTACCATCTTCATTACAAAGTTTTGATAAATGAGTTGCTTGTTCGGGAACATTTAGTTTGTACCTTTTGCCATAAGTAATAGTAGTATAGGTTGTTCCTTCGGCAGTAAATGCAAGAATTAAATCAATATCATCAAGGGGTCTTATTTTAGTGTTTCTAGCAAAAGAACCATAATTAATATGCACTTTTTCGTACAATCTTGGGAAATCGTCTACCTTGTTTGGCAAGGAAATGAGTTGGTCAAGAAGCCAGTTTCGACTATTTCGTCCTACTTTAGTTTTGTCTGGATCAAGATTGACTATATCTTTATTAAAAATATTGAAAGCCTCGTTAACAGTTTTTGCCATAGTGTTGGTATAATTCTCTATTCTAAAAAAGCAATATTAGATTTTACAGTTATTATGATTTAAGCAAGAGATAATAATTGTTATGTTTTATAAAGATGTAGGGATAGAATAAGTGAGGGAATATTTTCTTTCTTAAAAAAAGTCTTTCTTAATTAACCTTTTGATTTTTTTGGATCACTTGATTTAGGATATGTTCTCTCCTCTTGAAAACGCCCGTTTTCTTTTTGAATTTTAACGGATCCACCATCGCTGCCTATAGCTTTTCTAAGTACACCGCCTGCGGTTGCTTTTTCTTTTGTATCAAAGGACTTAACTACTCTATCAGTTTTATCATTTGTAAGATCCCATTTACCCTTTTTTTCGTTATAGTCTAATGTGAATTTTGATAATTTAGCCATATATTTGCTAATTAATTTTTACAAAATAAATTTAAATAAAATACTTATTGTAAAAAGGTGTTTCAAGTTATTAATAAGAATTTTCAATGGTTGATGAAAAAACCTGTGGAGCTAAGCGGGTTTGAACCGCTCTACCAATTGAGCTATAACCCCCAACTTTCTTACATATAATATTACAAATCAAATCACTTGTAAAGATTAAATTTTCTTTAACAATTTTCGCAAACGTTGCTAATATCAGTAAATGCAAATACCTTTTTGACATTATATCAATTTTCTGGTACAATCAGAACATGGTATAAAAAAGACTTCAAACATACAAAGTCACAGAGGAATATCGTGATAAGAATCTACAATTCTTTACGCCAAAGATAGTTTCAATAACATTCAATATCGCACTTCAGCGAGATTTGTAGGCTAATGGAGTTTACATTTGATTTGACAAAATTTGGATAATTTGATAGGATAAGCGTAACAACTCTTTAAAAATCAAATTGACAAACAGAGATGAAGTATTTACTGGTAATTAGTCTTTGTATTGTTATTGTGTCTTGTATCTACCCCTCTGTTAAAGCGCAAGATCAATATGAGGAGATAAAAGATTATTTTGATTCTCATACTTCAATTCTTTTACCAATTAATGCGCCGGGAACATATGGTTTAATTCAAATAACTGAACAGAAAGCCCTAGGTAATACTTCGAAGTGGGTACTTACTATTGGCTCCGTTTTTAAGGAAATCTTTACCTCTAAAGAAGTGACAATAGTACAAGGAAGTAAAATTACTACCCCTGAGTTTTTTTACGGTGAAGTAAACCATAATGTAAATGTTTGTGTTGTTCATAACATGAAAACCGGTAGTATTTACGGTATCTGGAAAATTATTGTGTATGATATTAAGCATGATTACACTCATTCTATTTCCTTTAACGGCACAATAATTTCCGGAATTGTTCCTTATAAAAATGGTTTTATCTTGAGACAGGAGAATGAATTCTATCATAATTCTACATTTATTGAAATTTATTCTTACCTGTCATTGGTAGATGAAAAATTGAATATTCAAACGTATGGGAAAAGAATTAATCTGTAACATTTGCAGGATGAAATCTCATCCTGCTTTTTGATTACATTTTTTAAAAATTAATTTCTTGGGAGAGTCAAAATTTTATAAAATATTTTTTAACTTAAAATTCAGAATATGATAACTCTAGTTTATTTCTTTACAACTTTGATTATTTTAAGCATTTCTATCAGCGAAAATCTAGTACTTGCTCAGGTTCCACAAGGAGCTGTAACAAAAGAATATGATTTAGATAATCCCTATTTGCCTCAAGGGTTCCGATGCGGAATTAGTTGGGCACAAGCTACGATGCTAGATTCCAATGATACTTCAAATTCAAAAGTTATTATAGATTATATCATTGTTTATCAAATTAACAAGGATGGATCCTTAACTGAGATCGATAGGGAAGATTATGATGAGGATTCGGAAGAGCAATTGTCCGAATATAAAGGAGGGTTATATACACGGTCCCCCTGGTATGGAGGAAATGATGATCACACACCTATTTACGCTTCAATGGTAAGAAACGGACTTCTAACAATGCAGATTTCTGACTATCCACGACGTATCTTTCATTTTTGGGGACATAAATTCGAAGCTGAACCTTATGCAAATTATGCAGTTGGAATGCGATGTAAAATAATTGGTGCTTGTGCATTAAGTGTTGGATTTGATTGGTGGCGTGATTTTGATTCTAAACCTTCTAGGTCAAATATTTCGCAAGCATTTTGCAGCAGATGGTATGGAGATACACAGGGGCAATTTATTACAATTTTTGAAAAGATTAAACAATGAAATTAATTTAAATATCGCCTTGATATGTTTTCAAAAAAACTAATCTTTGCTTTGTTTTGCCGTGTTAATACTGTATGCATCAATTGAATGTGAGTTAAATTATAATTATCATTGAAATGCTGGCGCTCGCCAGCAACGTTCTTTCATATTTGTTCTTCCTTTAATTAGCAGTCTTGTTGATTGAGTTCACCAAGACTGTTTTTATTATAGCATCATTAATCAATAAAATATTAATCAAGCAAAATATTTTTGATATAAAAAATGGAGAGCAGAATATTTACTCTCCATTTCAGAAATGTCACCAAATACGAATTATTAAATTGAATTTAGAAATGCCTTTTACTCCTTATTTATTTTACCAAAGTCATTCTCTTTGTTTCCGTATAATTTTCCATTACTAATCTATATACATAAACTCCACTTGTTAAATCACTTCCATCAAAACTTACTTCATGTACTCCGGATGGAAGGTTGGAATTGATAATTGTTCTCACTTCTTTCCCCAGCAAGTTGAACAATTTTAATTGAACAAATCCCGAGTGCGCAATTCCAAATGAAATCTTTGTCATTGGATTAAAAGGATTGGGATAATTTTGGGAAAGAAAAAATGAGGTTGGCATACTAAGATCAGCACTCTCGGTTAGCTTATTGTTATTTTCATTATTAATTTTGGTTGATACATAAATCATTTTTTCAAATTCTTGCGGTTCAAGTGGATAAGCCTTGGCATTGTAATTTAGTTCTTTTGATTCTTTTCTTATTACTTCAACTTTTTCTGCACACTTTGCTTTTATTGCTTTCGAAGTAATAATTGTTTGGGAATAAATAAACAATGGGTTTCCTAACAAATTAATTGAAATGATTATTATTGAGATAGCAACTTTGTTTTGATTAGATGTTTTCATTGTAATTATTAGTTTTAATTTTTTATAAATCCGGAATTTTTCTTGATCTCTTCAGATTCGTTTTTCTTTTGAAGTAATTCGACCGGTTCCAAGTGATTCCATACAGTTTGCAAAGTCTTTTGATATACGGTTGCCAAATTATCAGAGAGAGTATTCCACACTAAAGGATCTGTATCAGGAATATTCGATCCATCATATGCGCTATAACTCTTCAGTTTAAAAGAAACAGGATCAGTCTTTAGTGATTGAACCAAAACTTTTGTGTTGGTGAATGGTTCAGAAAAAGAAAGACTCATTGTTCCTATCAATGTTAAGTCCCCATCATAGTAATAGGTGGGATGATCTTTGCCCGTTGAATAATCATGATAGGATCCCTGCTTTAAGACATCCCCTGTAAACTGTAAATCGATCACAGGTTGAATCAACAAATCAATATCCTTCTTATCTCCATAGACCAATTGCTCAGTGTTCTCATATGGCCCTTTGATCTTATATCCTCGAGCCGTCAGCATAGCAATAAAATCGCTTTCCATGTTTTTTGCATACGACTTGTACGGATCTTGTAGATACTCCTTGAACGATTCTACAAACACCGGTGATAACAGTCCAAAGGTAATGTCATTCGATTCGCTAGATGTGGTTGGTGGAGTAAACTTGAACGACAATGGTTTTAATTTCGGTGTTGTTTCCTTCTTGGCACCAGAACAGCCGAACAGTAAAATCAAAGAAATGATTGTGACAAAGTACACACTTCTCATGTGAGTTTCCTTTCATTAAAGTTTAGTTATAAAATAAAAATGGGACGCAACCTAAATACGTCCCCAATTGAGGTCCTGGTAGACCCGAGAGAAGAACATAAAAGGCGCGCCCCATTTAACGGAGCGACGCCTTCCGTCATCCTTTTCCTCTCTTTGAAATTACCAGGTTTCAATTGGAAACGAGACGAAAGCCGTCCAAAACTTTCGCGATATGTCGATGCAAGATATATTTTTTATTTTAAAAAGTAAACAGTAATTTATAATTCAAATCAGTTGCGGGTTGCCTCATCAAAAAGGTAACTTTACATAAGTAAAAAAAGAGTCGTTGCCTCATTAAAAATGTAACCGTAATATTTGGTAAAAAATGGTTACTATAATGAGTAAAGAATCACGTAGGGAATATTTAATATCGATAAAGAAGAGGTATAAAACATCTAGCAGAACCGATAAGAAAACTATCTTAGATGAGTTTTGTAATAGTTGTGGTTATAATAGGAAATATGCTATAAGAGTTTTAAACATTAAGAAAAAAGTTAAACCGATAGGAATAATTGAAAGAAGGAAAAAATATGATAATGAAGAGTTAAAGAGTTTTATTATTAAAACTTGGAAGGCATCGAATCTTCCATGTGGAAAAAGATTAAAACCGATTATAAAGATTTGGTTACCAAAATATATTGATTCAGGAGAAGTTATATCAAATGAAGCGAAAGAGTTACTGCAACAGATATCGGCAGCAACAATAGATCGAATATTAAAACCAATACGGCACAGATTTAAAAAGCGTGGATTATCAACCACCAGACCGGGGTCAATAATCAAAAATTTGATTCCATTAAGCACAAACCAATGGGATGAAACAAGACCGGGTTATTTGGAAGCTGATACGGTTGCACACTGCGGAAACAGTATAGCCGGAATGTTTGTATATACAGTAAATATGGTAGATATAGCGACAGGTTGGAGTATCCAGAGAGCAATGTGGGGAAAAGGAGAACATGGAGTATTGGAAGCTTTAAAGACTATAGAAAGTACTTTACCATTTCAAATAAAAGGATTTGACAGTGACAATGGAAGCGAGTTTTTAAATTGGCGATTATTAAAATATTTTAAACACAGAAAATTTCCGGTAACATATACAAGATCAAGATCATATCATAAAAACGACAATGCTCATATTGAAGGAAAGAACTGGACTTTGATAAGACAGTATTTAGGTTATGCAAGATTTGAAAACCCAAAGTTAGTAAATCTACTAAATGAATTTTATATGGCAGACTTTTACAATTTTATTAACTTTTTTCTTCCTTCATCAAAGCTAATAATAAAAGAAAGAATAGGATCAAAGATAGTAAAGAGATATGATAAACCACAGACTCCATATGAGCGATTGTTAAAATCTAAAGGGATAGAAAAAGATGTAAAAGAAGTATTAAGACTACAATTTAAAAAGCTAAATCCGTATAAATTAGAAAAGCAGATCCAGGAAAAATTAAGAAAGATATTTGCTCTGATAAGGAGCTAAAAAGTTATTAACTTATTAACAAAAGAAAAGAAAAAAGAAGCAAAAAAGAAAAGAAAAATACTGAACATTACGGTTACCTTTTTTGATGAGGCAACTGGGTTGGTCAATAAAAAAAGCCCTCTTTTTATGAAGGCTTTATGAGCGTTTTCAATTCCTGATCTAATAATTCTTTGACAGGTTTGGATAGAAGTGGTGCTTTTACAAAAGTTGATGAACATAGACGATTTACAATGTTTTCCGGTGCTTTATTAAAAATTACTATATATTTGAATTGCTTCAGGACTTGTTCTTGTTCAGCTGTCATTGAATTCGAAACAAGAGATACCACATTTTTAATATTTAGAGAAATAATTCTCAACGCATCAAAAGGGTCAGCTGTAACAATTACTGCTTTTTTATCCATTATTCGATGAAGATTATACAATGGTCGTTTAAATCCTTTAGGAAAAAACCAACTATCATCTTCTTTTTTGTATCCGACATATCCAATATGCGCACCTTCATTATCATACATCTTAAATGCAATTCGTCCGGCTAATACACTTCGTTGCCTAACATAACCTACTTCATATTCTTTAGCAATTTCAGGTGATATTAATTGCTCAGCTAGATATTCATGATACTCAAGGTGTAAATCGGGAAGATCTCTTTTCGGCTGAACTTCTTTATTCTTTGTAAGAAATTCATGTTTCAGAAGTTGAGCTGCTTCTCGCAAACCAATATCTTTAAATGATGAGACAAAGTTAATTACTGATCCTTTCTTTAAATCATCCTGAGGGGAAAAGTATAAATTCTTTTCTATGGAAACAATAAATCCATCCCCTCTTAGTTCATTTTGTTTTCTTTGATATGCTACATTGAGCCAGTCAAGAACATCACTGAATTGAATGGCTTTGCTTATTTCTGCAAAATTTAGGAATTCCTGTTTTGACAAGGTACTAACCTCCTTTCGTTTATTTGTTTTAATTGTATCACTTTAAACACAAAAAGGCTAATCCCGAATATTCAGGATTAACCTTTTGCAATAAAGCCTAAACCGCAAACATATACGAAAGTTTTTTTCACGATCTAGCTCTCGAATAATGCCTAAGCTAACCGAGGTCGTCTCAATATACTGTTTTCGACGGATTACTGCTGTGCCTTTGTAAAAGATACTACAGTATACGGATAACAGTTAACTTATATCATTGGACTTGTGCCCAGAGTATGATAGAGGCTTAGATTGATAGTATATCAAATTTTGGCTGTATGTACTTGTTAATCTGAAGTGTCAATTTTTATGGATTGAAGTATATTCTTTTTATTTTTTGTTTTGTCACTTCCAAAATAATCCCAAATCATAGAGTTGATTCAAATCCTCGAATATACTAATTGATTATTTCAATGTAATCCATTGAATAGGCTATATAGCTTGATCTGTTTATAAATAAAATAAAAGCCAACTGAATTAGTTGGCATTATTAAAATTGATTTTTAACTAACGAAAGAATATTCTGATATTTTATTAAAAAATTTCTCATACTTATTTATCATTTCAATTTGCATGTTTGAAAATTTTACTGAATCTTCAAAAGTATCATACCGGAATTTCTGAACGTTGCTCAAAAATGGGAAATTATTAATCGTTATATCAAATGCTCTACAATCCCAAGAAAATTTTTGTAAATCTTTTTTCATAATTAGAAGTAAATCTCCATTTACAAAAGGACGTCTGTTTTGTGAATTTAACCTAAGTGTAGGTCTCCACTCTTCAAGTGATGTAAAGAAAATAGTGAATTGTAAAGCTCTATAAATGTTCCCATCAATAATTTTAAAATTACTCTTTCTTAACTTCTTTACCGGTAAAGTAGTAATTTGAATATGTGTAAAAAACAAATTTTTTAGTTTTATTTTTTGAGGGAAAGTTTGAAGTAAAAACCACTGAGCTATACTCATTGCAATGCATTCGGTTTGGGTAAATTCTGCTTTTTTCTTAAAGATCATGGTGAATCTCCTTAAAGTTTCACCTGGCATCATTGCCAAGAGGCTACCTCTTAGTAGCTCAGTGTTCTCAATTCACAAATAAATATTCAAATCTACAGCAATTAAGAAAACTAGGTTACTAATAGACTGATACATATTTTAGCATATAAAAAGAAATTGTCAACATTTTTACAACTGTCATAATGAGGAATTACTATTTGAAGTATCATTGGAATGGAAACTTTAATCCTATTCTAACTTTTTAACTTAAGCATTTTTTTGATTTGCCTGAATAAAATGGAAGTATCTTTATCTTTCGAAATATGTTGAAATTGATTATTAAGATTCAAAAGATCTATCTCCAGATCTGCTTTATTTAAAACAGTGTATAAAATAATAGGTATACTTTTTGTTTGTTCACTTTGATTTAAATCTTGTTTGCATCTAATACCAGCTCTATAAAATCCTTTTCGATCTGATGGGATTACTTTTATCATATCTCTTGAGGGATTTTGAAATCGAAGCATGATATCAATTAAAATTAAATCTGGAGGATTTTTTTCGATCATTGGAAACTTTTTTATGAAATCTGATTCGGTTTCCAGCAATTCAATGGTGCAATCTTTGAACTCATGATTTAATTGTTTTATTAATAACTTTGATTGCAAGTGATCATCTTCAATAATGAGAATTTTCATTTTATTTTTTTTAACTTTTTCGAGCTATTGGGAATATTAATTTAACCAAAGTAATATTGTTCTGGTCGGTAGGTATAATCATTAATTCTCCTATATTTTTTCGTTGTACTGCACTAATTTCTTTTCCTGAAATCTCATTTGATTCAAGTACATGTGATTTCATAATATGATCTACAACCCAAAGACCTATACCCCTGCCTTCACCAGTTGTTGATTTGGCATATTGACTTCTCCATTCTCTTTCTTTACAGTTAGAAACTTCATCTTGAAAAATTGGTATACCTTCATTTTTAACTATCACTTGAAAATTACCATTTCCTGCTAGGCTCCCCTTGAGGGAAATTTCGGAATTGTTGTAGCTATATTTTGCAGCATTATCCAATAAAGAATTTACTGCCTGTTCCAGCATATTAATATCCAGTTTCAAATTTATTTTTCCAAGAATTGAAAAACCTTCTGAATATACTTTTATAAAAATGTTTCTATCGGGACTTATCATTATTTCATTGTCAGATGCTGTTTCTTTAAATAATTTAATAATTTGATCAGAATAAACCCTTTCTAGTTTAACTTTAAGTGGAAATTCTCTTGCCAAATTCGTAAATAAATCAATATTTCGAGCCACTCTGCGAGCTTTATTGCATAGTCCTGAAATTGCATTAAGATGCTTTATGGAATCAGCTTTTTCATTTTTAGATTCATTAACCACTAATCGAGCCCATGAACTTGCTTGGATAATTGGTCCATTAAATTGGTGACTGAAATCTTCAAAAGTTTGGATTTGTTGATCTTGTACATTTTTTAGCTTTAAAACTGATAATACTAATTTATAATAGACAGCCAGCTGTCTTCCCATTAGTTCAATTACAGGTTGCGCGGTTGGAGAAAACTTTTTTGAATTAGTCGACCTGACATCAAGCACGCCAAGAGCTTCTTTACCAATTAAAAGCGGGGCAACAATAATTTTTTTTGTTTGATCAAAGGTAGGTTCATATGGATCTCCTTTAAGAATTGGATCTAAAACAAGAGTTTTTTTTGTTTTAAATACCTCTGCGCCAGCCGATTTTCCATTTATTGGAAAGGTTTTCGATTTTCTGTCCTTTATATCATTTTCATTGCCAGAATTCCAAGATTCCCCGAAGAAAGCTGCAAAACATAAATTTCTCTTCTGTGCATCTAAAATCCTAACATCCATTATCTCAGCATCAGATACTAATTTATTTAAAGCTTCTAGTACCTTTTCGAAAATTTGATTTTGATTCGGGGTTTCACTCTTTAGTTCGTTTAATACGAATAAATCAAGTTCACTTGCACAATCAACAACATCTTTCCATGCCTTTCTTTCCTTATCTTTGTTTAACAAATGTATCCAATTCATACAAGTTTGTGCTATACGAGTTGCGACAAGACTCAGTATTTTTAACTCAATAGTTCCAAAATAATAAGGACTTTTCATTGCTGCGCAACATCTTATTACACCTAAGAGTGTTTCTCCAATGGTTATAGGTATGCCTATATAACTTAATGGTTGTATTACTTGCTCATTCTTAAGATTAGTGTTTAAAGATTTTATCACTGCAGATCTTATATCACCGGTATCTAGCCAAATGATATTTGGATATTTTCGCTGAATCATTTCTTTTTGTTGTTTGAATAAAGAAAGGTCTGGAATAGAAACAGGTTTTCTGTTTTTTAACACCCACCCAGTTAAACCATCAGTTTCATCAGCTTTGTAATTAGTTTTTCCACTTTCAGTTTTCCAAGTAGTAGCCATCATTTCAAAACCATCAATATTATTATATGGATCATTGAGAAAAATAGTGGTTTCAAAACATTGAAATACATTTTTAATTTCCTCAACAACGTTAGATAAAACATCTTTCATATCCCATTTCGATGATGTAGAACCTCCTTTTAAACCAGTTCGAAATATTTCATCAATTTTAATAAGAAGTGTAAAAGCTAAATGATCCCTGGTCATCTGGTATAAATCGGGTAAAATTTTTACAACCGTAGCTATTAGTTCTTGCTTCTTTTGTGTCAGAGGATCAATTACAGTACTATATAAATTTAAAGCTCCCAGATTTCCGTCTTTAAATTCTATTGGAATAGTAAAAAATGAATTGAATTTAAAATCATCCCAAAATCTTGTATTTAAATATACTTCTTCATTTTTATGAATGTCCGGGATGTAAAATGGTTGCATTGTCTCAATTGATTTTCCTGTTATAGATTTCTTGTATGATAAATTATGAATAGGAAATTTATCATTTTCAAAGTAATACGCAACTGTAACTAAATTATCAATGGTTGGATCTTTTTCCCACAAAATAGCTCCATCTAATTTTGAAAAATCAACGATTTCTTTGAGAATTTCAGAAATTGAAGAAGATTTGTAATTATAGAAAAAAGCTTTTTTAACTAACTTAATAATTGCTGATTCCATTAAAGATACCTAGTGGTTTTAGTATTTCTTCTCTACCTTTTTGTAATAAAAGAACTTTTTTTAAATTACCATAAAGACTAAGTTCATGTTCTTTATAAAGCATCGTCTGATTAATTACTCCAAATAAAGAATTGTAACTTGGATAAGGAGTGTTTAACCTATCAAATTCTAAAATGGTTGCTATTTCTTCAAATTTTTTTGCCCCATCGTTTGAAGTCGAAATTTTAACAACTTCACCACCACATATATTGCTTTTTATTTTATAAATTATTTCTGTTGGAATAAACTTTAAGACTTCTTTCCAAATAACAATTTCATTATCTAATCCAGAAATTTTAAAAAATAATTTTGGTATGCAAGTTACCAAAAATGGTGACCATTTATATCGGTCAGCTATAACAAGTATTGTCCAATCAGAAAAGTTTTTTCTAAGTTCATCCAGCTGTTTTAGCATAACCAATCTATCTGTAATAGTGCATTGCTTGAAATGAATTCCTGTTTCTTTAATTAAATTTAGACGTTTTGAGAGACTTCTAATTCTGAAAAATATGAAGGCTATAATTGAAATTACAGCAATCACTGAAATAAAAAAAAGAAAATCCATACTTTTTATTTGAAGCGCTGATAAAAAAGTTCTCCTTCAGATATATGTCGAACATATCTCTCTATAATATGCAGCAGAGTTATTAATATTATACCTATAATAGTTACAATGTAACAGTGTTGTGAATAATATTTTTCTGCCCCAAGTATTTGTCCTTGATAAATGAAGCCATGAAGAAAAGAAAATAACATTGAAATAAAGATTGCCAAAAGTAGCAAATAAAATTCTCTAGAGCTAGTACCAACAGAGATACAATATATAGCTCCAGTAAGAGTTAAAGATAAAATAGTAATTTCACTAACTAGACCTTCTATTAAAATGGGAAATAATGGAAAAATGATCACAACTAAAATACTCACAGCAAAATGCCTCAATTTACCACCCATTTAAACAAAGACTTTTTAAAAATTAATGTATGATATGAAACTTAAATCTTTTTAGAAAAGGACATTTTTTAAGAAATGTCGCTTTTTTCCTTTTGTATTACTTTAAACGCAAAAAGGCTAATCCCGAATATTCAGGATTAACCTTTTGCAATACTGTGTAAACCGCAAACATATACAGAAGTTTTTACGACCTAACTCCCGTATAGTGCCTAAACAGACCGAGGTCGTCTCCATAGCCTGCTTACGCGGATCACCGCTTTACCTCTTTCGAGATAACACAAACTATAGATAACAGTCAGTTTATATCATTGGACATGTGCCCGAACTTGATAGTGGTTTACATATCTCAGTATACCAGATTCGAACTAATGACTTTTAAAATTAATACGTACAAACTCAAATTGAAAGTGAGCCCTTTGTTAATTTACCGACGGCGGAATATAACCCCATGCATCCCCCGCCAGGAGCATGCGGGGGCAGGCTCCATCCTGCTCACTCGTAAGTTTATTGTCATAGATTGTTGCTCTTACACTTCCAAGATGATCCTTCAGATAAAAAATGCAATTCATCATTTTTTATCTTGCCTATCATATCAAGTCCTTATGTCGGATATTCGAGTAAAGCGTTATTCTGATAGATTGCCATTTCTTTTCCGGAAACGTCACGACTATAGACTTCATCATTTCTGATTGACAAGTCGCTTGTATTACTGACATCCGAATTTGCAGGAGGTACGCTTTCCTCAAGCGAGCCAAGATATGCAAAAGCGTATTGGTTCGTAGTTTTGCGGTAAAGTAAAAAATAATAGCCATATATTTCTTCATGGCTTTAACAATTTTGTTTCGGCTTTAAAATAAATTTCTAAGTTTCCCCTCCTTTTCAAAGTAGCCTCGACAATTAATTGATACAAACCTGAATTTACTATTACTTTATTCTCATCTTTTCCAAACCAAACAATTTGACAAATGCATCCTGGAAATACGTTGTTTTTAAAAAGGATGATTGAATCTTTCATATCTGCATTTATTATATGTCGGATATTCGAGTAAAGAGTTATTCTGATAGATCGCCATTTCTTTTCCTGAAACGTCACGGCTATAAACTTCATCGTTTCTTAAAGCCCAGTTACTTGTATTGCTGACATCAGAGTTGGCAGGCGGTTCGCTCTCAGTTACAGGCTGCAGATATGCGTAAGTCATTTTCCTTATCCTGTTACCTGCTTCGTCATAGTAATATTTTGTAAGTATGATCAGGCTGTCATTGAGTATGTATTTCGTGTGTCTGAGTTCAAGTATCAGATTCCTGTGATCATAAGTAATATTAGTATTTCGATTGAGTGCATCAGAGGTCATATTCCCGTTCGCGTCATATGTGTATTGTGTCCCGCTTCCGGTGACACGCTGAAGTTTATTCATACTTATTAATT
>CALMST010000316.1 GCA_937872315.1 uncultured Ignavibacteria bacterium
GTTTCATTGCAATACCTGCAGAGTTTTATTGCAAAAATGAATTGTTTCATTTGAATTCTGATTTCGTTTAATACTGTCACTTTACACTTCAGATGAAACTGTTTCAATCCTTTACATCAGCAATATTTTTTATATTATTACCTTTGCCGTTCATTCCTGCATATATTCATTTAGTTTTTCAGGACGGTTTCATAAATTAAACTCATCAGTATTATTAAATTTGTAAAAGAACGATCAGTAAAAATTTTCTGCACAAATCTATGAATGTTAGATAATTATGTCAAATATCATTTTTTTTGAATCCTGAAGTAAAAATTTTTGACACCATTGCGGCTCCTGTAAATAAAGGGTTTGCGGAGATTGCCTGAAAATATTTGAGTCAGAATTTTAATGAATTTTATATTTTGTCCTGAAGATAAATTAAAATTATCATGATCGAAAATCTTAACCAACTGTCAAAAAGCGAATTAAAAAGATTCAGTATCTTCATCAACTCTCCTTACTTTAATTCTTATAAGACTATAATTAAACTTTTCGAATATCTCAAACCAAAGTATCCTTACATAAATAAGGAAGACATATCTCCGGAGAATATTTCCAAGTTTGTATATTCACAGAAAAGATCAAACAAACCTAAGATCTGGAAACTGATCTCTGATTTTAAAAGGCTTTTTGAGAAATTCATTATGCAGGAATATATTGACAAAGGTAAACTGATCTCTGACCATCAGTATCTGGAATATCTTCATAAAAGGGATATGAACGAATTTTATCACAATAGTCTGAAAGAAGCTTATGAACTGTTAAGAAAAAGTAAGGTGAAAGATGATAATTATTATTTTGATACATACAAATTATCAAGAATTGATGTAATATATAATATGAATTTCAGATTTAAGGACATTGTAAAAACTTTCAACTTAAGTACGGAAAGCCTTGACAATTTTTATATTTTCCAGAAACTGTGGACTGCTATTAACATTATCTTTTTAAAGATAGAGAGACAGGGTGAATCGGATCTTTACAACATATTAGAAAATGAAATTATAAGTTATCTTGAATCACGCTTGAAAAATTTCCGCAAAGAACATCCATATATATATGTCATGTATCTTAGCTATAAGATGTTCAATGAATTTGACGACAGATATTATGATCAGCTTGAACGTTATTACCGCAGTAATAAAAACAAATTCACCGGCGGATTGGCATCAACATATTTTACTTATTTGCACTTTTACCTCAGATTAAAAGAAGAGTCAATTACTGAATATCATTCAGTATACGATAAAAAACAATACAAACTTTACATTAAGATCTTTGACAGCGAGTATAAATTCCACTATTTATTCATCAATGGAAAACTTGAAGATTCTTTATACTTAAAAGTTATTTCCACTTACCTGAGTAATGGTGACTTTAACAGGGCAAATTCATTCATAATAAAATTCAGAAAACATCTTAACAAAGATACAAGATCAGATGCATACAATTACGCTCTGAGTATCTATCACAGCAATAAGAAAGATTACAGAGCGACTGTAAAATATTTGAATAACATATCAGGAAGATTCCCGCTATACCAGTACAACAGAAAGCTCTCGCTTGTCAGAGTATATTATATGCTTAATGAAAACGAAATGCTTGAAACCGAGCTGACAAACCTGTATCAGTTTGGATACAGAAACAAAGAGTCCAGAAGAAGATTCAAAAAGGTAATTTTAATATTCATAAAATATGTAAGTCTTCTTAAAAAGCTAAGGTCAGACAATACCCTCACCCCGAAAGAACTCGAACTTGCAAAGCGGTCTTTAAAAAAACAAATTGAGAGCGAAAAAAATGATCTGTTATATAATAAATGGTTTTTGAGGATGATAAATGAGATGTGAGAGAAGAAAGTCAAACGTCAAATTGAACAACATTATCATAATAATCCTTCATAGCCGCAGGCTTTAGTTTGTTGAATTAAATTTTTAATCAATAATTATTTTTATCAATCATGTTTTATTCTCCGCAACCTGAAGGTTGCGGATACGGGTTGACTTTTCTTTGTTTGGCCGCAACCTGAAAGTTGAGGTTACGGGAAAGAACATTTAAAACTCATCAAAATCATATATGGTTGAACCAATAAATCTGTATTCTTTCCAGTGTTTACAGATTCCTGCTCTTACCGGATTTTCTAAAATATAATAAATTTGTTTTTTTAGATCTTCTTGATCTCTGATAATATGATCATAATAGTCTTTCTGCCATTTGGCAATTTTTCCATTATTAGAAAACCAGTATCCTGTTTTTTGCTTAAACATTTCCATTACCTTTATAACATCCGAATTTTCGTTTTTTCCTTCAATTATAAAATGGATATGATCAGGCATAAAAAGATGTATATAAGAGTCACATTCAAATCTGTTCAATTCCTTTATTAGAATCTTTTCAAATTCATTAAATAAATCTTTACAAACAAAGACATTTGTTCTTTGTTTGATACAGGAAGTAAAGGAAACAATCTTTTCACCTTTATAACAATCCTTTTCCAGTCTGTGCTTTTTTTCTCTTATCATAATAACTCCTTCCTTTCAACATTTCATTATATAATCATCGTAGCCGCAGGCTTTAGACTGCGGAATAAGATATTAAATACAATAATTTTTTTTATCAATCACATTTTTTTATCTGCAATGAGGTTACAAGTCTGAAACTTCTTTGTTTGACCGCAACCTGAAGGTTGCGGCTACGGGTCTGTCTTTTCTTTTTCTTCACAACATGAAGTTGCGGCTACGGGTCTGTCTTTTCTTTTTCTCCGCAACCTGAAGGTTGCGGCTACGGGTCTGACTTTTCTTTGTTTGACCGCAACCTGAAGGTTGCGGCTACGGTTTGATTTTTCTTTTTCTCCGCAACCTGAAGGTTGCGGATACGGGTCTGACTTTTCTTTTTCTTCGCAACCTGAAGGTTGCGGATACGGGTCTGACCTTTCTTTTTCTCCGCAACCTGAAGGTTGCGGTTACGGTTTGACTTTTCTTTTTTTAGAAGTCTCCTCAGAATCATTTCGCAGAAAAAATTTAAAATTCAGAGAAACTTTACAGCGAAAGACCTGCGGATGTGACAAATCTGATGAAGTTTACCCGATGAGTTTTCCCAATTATTTAAAGACTTCTGTCGAATCATATATATCAGAACAACTCTTCGGAGACGAGGAATCTTCTGATTACATTTTGTTTTATTTTTCCCTGAAATTTGAATCTCCGACTATCCTAATTGTTCATTTTGAAAATTAAATATTATTTGTAAATTGAAACCTCTGATCTATAATTCAAAATTTATGAAGCCAACGGGCATTGTTACATTTCTGTTTACCGATATAGTAGGAAGTACCCTGCTATCCCAGGAGTTTCCAGACTCTATTCACGCCGCTCTGGAAAAACATGATTCAATTTTAAAAAAAGCCATTGAGAGCAACAATGGTTTTATATTTAAAACCATAGAAGATGCTTATTGCAGCGCTTTTCAGGATTCAGCTGATGCAATAAAAGCGGCAGTTGATATTCAAACTGCTCTTGCAAATGAAAAATGGGAAAATGCGGCTATCAGAGTCAGAACAGGTATTCATTCCGGAAATGCTGAGTGGAATGGAAATGATTATTCCGGATACATAACTCTCGCCAGAGTTGCAAGAGTAATGTCCGTAGCTCATGGTGAACAGATTATAATTTCTGAAAATACACATAAGCTTTTATCTGAAAACAAAACCGCCGTGTCCGCCGGGGAGAATAATTCTGATAAGGATTCTCATTCTATGGATATGAGAAATATTGATGTGAATAATATTTCTTTCAGGGATCTTGGTGAAAGGCGGCTTAAGGATGTCATTCAGACTGTAAGATTTTTTCAGGTAGAAGCCATAAGATCCATGGGTGCAGAATTAGAAAAGGATGAACAAATTATAAAAGATGAAAACATTTTAAAGCTTCGTGAAAAATTAGAGAATGAAGATTTTTTAAATTGCTGGAATGCTGGAAAGGAAATGACTCTGGAAGAATCGTTTTCACTGATTGTTGATTGTAATATTTGATGTTTGATATTTGATGTTTGATGTTTGATGTTTCAAGTAATGCAAAGTTAGATGTTTCAAATAATGCAAAGTTAGATGTTTCAAGTAATGTAAAGTTAGATGTTTCA
>CALMST010000317.1 GCA_937872315.1 uncultured Ignavibacteria bacterium
ACTCAATTACCAATCAAGCCCTCGGATGAAATGACTTATGAATTTCTATCAGATAATCCTTATCGATATGCGTATAGATCTGAGTAGTGGAAATGTCTGAATGACCGAGCATTTCCTGAATGATCCTGATATCAGCTCCGCCCTGCAGTAGATGAGTCGCAAATGAATGCCTGAACGTGTGCGGATGAATGCTTCTTTTTATTCCTGCGGCTAAACAGTTTTTTTTTATGATCTCAAGTATTCCCATGCGGGATAATTTGTTTCCGCGGAAGTTCAGAAACAATACGTCAAAACTTTTCTTATTTTTTAGTATGCTTCTGCTTTCTTTAATGTATAACGTAACAAACTTCAGCGCAGTATTTCCAATCGGCACAATCCTTTCCTTCGAACCTTTTCCAAAGACTCTAAGATATCCCTCTTCAAAAAAAATATCACCGGTGCATAGGTTAATTGCTTCACTGACTCTGAGTCCGCTTGCATAAAGTGTTTCAAGAAGTGCTTTGTCCCTCAGACCCAGTTTATCATTTACATCTTGTACCGACAAGATCTTCTCTATCTCTTCCTGAGATAAAACTTCAGGAAGCATTCTTGATGTTTTTGGAGATTCGATATTCTCCATTGGATTTAGATCCGTGATATTTTCGGATTCAAGATATTTAAAAAATGTTCTGAGTGAAGAAATATTTCTTGATATGGATTTGGGTGAGAATTTTTTATTTAATTTACTTTCAGATTTATAAATGAAGCCTAGAAATTCATTAACGGTATCTTCATTAATTTTATTTACTGTTGTGATTTGTTTTACTCCGGAGACATACTCAAGAAATTTATCCAGGTCTATACTGTATGAGGCAATAGTATTTTCAGAAAGGGATTTTTCGGTTCTTAGAAAATTAACGAAGAGTTTTTTATTTAATTCGAGATCCTGCATAATGCTCGGGAAAAATTAATCTTTTTTTAACTTATCATCAGTGATCATTGCAAGCTGATTCTTATCCGGATATTTGATCCTGTGATGATGAATGCCGACGAGGATCTTAAGAAAACTTTCCTTGATCTTTGTAAGGTCTTTGAGAGTAAGATCGCATTCATCGAGTTCGCCTTCCATAAAGCGGTTACGGATTACTTCTCTGATCTTGTTTTCGAGTTTCTGAGGTGAAGGGTCTTCAATTGTTCTTGTGCTTGCTTCAATGGCATCTGCGAGCATTACGATACCGGTTTCTTTTGTCTGGGGTTTCGGACCGGGATATCTGTAGGAGTAATCAAAGATTTCTTCTTTTGAAGCATTTCTTGCTTTATCATAGAAATATGAAACGAGAGTTGTCCCGTGATGCATCGGAATAAACTCGACGATCTTATCCGGCAGTTTATATTTTTTAGCCATTTCAATTCCGTCCTTTACATGCGCGATAATGATCTTTGTGCTCATGCTCGGATTAAGTTCGTTGTGCCTGTTATTCTGATCAAGCTGATTTTCAATGAAGAACTGCGGCTTTGAAATTTTTCCGATATCGTGATAATAACAACCTACTCTTGCAAGTATCTGATTTGCGCCTATTGATTCGGCTGCAGCCTCGGAAAGATTTCCCATTATAATACTGTGATGAAAGGTTCCGGGAGCTTTTGATGAAAGCTCTTTCAATAATGGATGATTAAAATCCGATAATTCGAGAAGAGTAAGATCAGTAGTGATCTTAAATACTTTTTCATAGAATATCAAAAGTCCGTAAGCGATAAGAGGAGACATTATTGCATTCACTCCGCCGAAGGTCAGTTTCATCCAGAGCTTCTGTGTTTCCTCTATTCTAATAAGATTGACCGCAAGTATAGAAAACGTGTAACCTATCAGAATGAAGAAAAATGATCTGAATATCTGTGAGCGGTTTTTAATATCCCTTTCACTGAAAATTGCAAGTACTGATCCGCAGAAAGAAATAAAACAGATGGAATAATCCCCGCCTCTGATGGAAGCAACGACAAAGCAGATGATAGTTACAGTATAAAAAGCAAGTCTTGAATCAAATATGATCGTCAGAAGTATTGATGCAACGGGAACAAATATCAATAACTCTATCGGAGCATTCAGATTTAGTATCATGCTCAGATAGGAAAAAACTCCTACTATAAGGATCAGTGAAAGAATAAGTATAAGTTTATAATTATCATTATATACATCAAACCTTATGTAGTATAAAAAAAGCGCGAGGATGATTATAAGTATGACTAAAGAAAATATTTTGCCTACCTGCTGGAGGATCATATCCTGAACGCCTATTTTTTCGAGTCTGACCTTTTTGTAGGAATCCAGTTTCATTTTTGTAAACCGGTTAACAGGATCATGCTTGCTTATGATCCTCTCATTTCCTTTTACAATTCCGATGGTTCTCGGAATCTGCTCAATTCTGCTGAGCGTTTCAAGATTCGTAAGATCGTTGTTGAATATGAGACTTTCTTTTATAAACTTATCTGATATTTCCAGACCAACGGCTGTAAGTGTTGAATCCTGAAATCTTATCTGATATTCATTCTTAAGATTTATTAATATATCTTTTTTATCATAGACTGTCTCCACATCAATGACTTCCTGGACTTTTTTATTTTCTTCCTTAACAGTTATTTTTTTAGAAAGTATCTTTGATTTGTCAAAATTCAGAATATCATTTTTATCCGTGTTAAGTATCTTCTGTTTGATAAATTCAGCGTAATCATTAAACGAAATATTTAAATTCTCCCCCTGATCGTTCTCATATAATCTGTAAAGTTTTTCCCATTCAGGAAAACTAAACTTAACAGGGAGTTCATCTTTGTACTGATCCAGCGCTTCAGAATTCACAAACCCTTCTTTATTTTTTTCAAGTACTGCTGCTCTGTCAAGAATTGCTCTCACCTCATTTATGAAAATGCTGAGTGAATCTCCTATGTTACCTTTTTTTTCAACTTTATCAAAAACGATCGCTACATTCTTAATGACATCCTGCTTTTCCTGTTCATATTCCTTTTCATCTTTATATATTGGAAAAGAAAACGGAGCTATTAGATCTTCAGACGACCAAATAGCTCCGACCTCGTAATTTGATTCAATATTTTTATAACGCGGAAGCATGAAATAAATTATAACAATAGCAGCAACTGCAATGAGTAGCTTGATCGCATTACTGTATCTGAAATCAATCTTTTGAATTCTCTTAAATCCGTCCGATATTTTGTCAATAAAAGTTTTTCCGGATTCCTTCATTTTTCCATTAAAAGTATTAAATAAAAAAGAGTAGTTTAAAACTTAACTACTCTTTTTTTAAAATTAATATAAAATTAAAATTAAATTAAAATTTATAATCATATAAATTGAAAACATTAAAATTGATTTTCAGGGATCAATCATAATGCATTCGGATATGAGTATTTTTTAAACTTCGTATTTCGTTGAATATACAACTTTTTTATCTTTAACAAATTCATCAAAAAGTCTTTGTGTAAGCTCCATTGTTCTTTCACTCTGATTATCCTCAAGTGAATCAAAATCCTCTTCATTATCACAAATATACATTTCAGTGAAATTATTGCTGATCTTTTTGCTTTCAAATACAGAATAGCTGATGTTAGAAGTTTCTTTCTGACTCTCTTTAAGTTCGTTAATAGTCTTTACATATTCCTCTCGTTTTTCAGGAAAAATGTTGTAATTTATTTCAAAAAGTATTTTAGGCATATTGTAGTTTAGTTTCTGTAAAATACAAATATAAAGACACGATTATCTAAAAAAAAGATAAAGATTCATCTTTTTGTATTAAACAATTTTTTTCTTTAATTCTTTATTTAGTTTGGAAATTAAAACTGATAAAATTATTCTTCGTTTGTATATATGGAACGCATGTTTGTTTTAAATAGTTAGTAATTTTTTAAAATTCCAAATAATCTATGAAATATATTTTTATATCAGCATTATTATTTTTATTTTCCGTAAACTGCTTTGCCGTACATCAGAATAAATCAGGTAATAGTGAAGTTTTAAATGCTCTTGATGATGTTTATAATCTCAGGTTTAATGAAGCAGAGGCTAAATTCAGGCAAATCCAGAGTTCAGATCCTTCTGACCCGCAGGGATATTTTTATGAATCCCTGATCTATTTTTATAAAGCGCTTCCTTCCCGGGATGAAAAGTTGTTTAATAAATACATGGACATGACCGATAAAGTTATTGAGATTTCCGAAGATGCGCTGGACAAGAATGAAAATGATTATGACGCCTTATATTACAAAGGTATGTCACACAGTTACAGATCACTTCTTATGCTCAGCCTTAATAAAAATTTGCTGAAAGCAGCTTCAAACGGTAATGACGGTTACAGGATACTAACTGCTCTTGTGGAAAAGAAACCCGATTATTATGATGCTTATATGGGACTTGGATTATATAAGATCGCTATCGGATTTGTACCGGAAAAATTTCAATGGCTTCTTACTCTTATCGGATTTGACGGAAACATAAAAGAAGGAAGAAGCCTGCTTGAAAAATCACTTAAGAACGGAGTTTATACTAAAGTTGATTCCAAAGTTTTTCTTTCGATCTTTTCTCTAAAGGAAAAAGATGAGAAAGATGATAAGTCTTTGTTATATTCAAAACAATTAACAGAAGCATATCCGGAAAGTCCGGTCTTTAAAGTTTTTTATTCCAGTATTCTTCTTCAGCAGGGTTCTCCTGAAGAAGCAATTTCCGAAGCTGAAAATGCCCTTTCAATCAATAATTTTTCATTTAAAGATGAGATCATTAAATCTGCCAATGCCGTTCTCGGAACGGCTTATTTCAGATTGAATCAGTATGAAAAAGCGGCGGAACATCTAGAGATCTATATGAAATACGTTAACCGTGAAGACAGATATAATCTCTATCTGTTTACATTGGGTGTATCATATGAGTTAAGCGGTGACCGTAACAAAGCTCTCGAAAAATACAAAAAGGTAAGAAAGGATTTTAATGAGGAACGTGACGGTGAACTTGATAAATTCTTTTACAGACTTGCTCAGGAAAAAATACAGACTCCCTTAAGGGATATTGACAGAGAACTTATTACAGCACTCAATCTCAGAGAATCTAACCGTTTTGATGAAGCAATTGATAAGTATCAGCAGATCATTTCAAACAATACAGCTTCAAAATATAATTCTGACGATGAACTCATCAAAGTATATTATGACCTCGGTGTAGCATATTCCTGTAATGATAATTCAGATAAAGCCATAGAATATTTCAATAAATGTATAGTACTGAAACCTGAAAGAGAAAAATGGCTTATCCCCCACTCTTACTTTGAACTCGGAAAGATCTATTATAAAAACGGAAACAGCGGTAAAGGAGAAGAAATGTTTGAGAAAGTTTATGATTATGATAATTTTGATTTTGAATCCTTTCTGGACATGAGGTTGGCAAACTTTAAGAATTAGAAGAATTAAAGTTGATTTTCTTTAGGTGACCTGTTATGTTCAACAGCTATTGATTAATAATTTTTTGCTATTCGCTGAAAATCCGTGTTAACCTTTTGCTGAATAGCAGATTCGGAATCAGGCGGTCAACTTCAGTTATTTTAATTGTCTTATAATTTGTAACATTTTGAATCTGAGTTCGTTTAAGAATTAATTTTTTTTTTAATAATTTAAATTAACGGTCATGAACACATTAAACTTATTATTATTTTTAATTCTCTCCGCTACAGTGTTATTCTCCGCTTCAGAAACAAAATCACAGACTTCCGTCAAAGGTAATGGCAATGTCGCAAAAGAAACAAGAAGTATTTCTTCATTTTCAAAAATAGAGCTTAATTCGGTAATGAATGTTTTTTTAAATCAATCAGGTACCGAATCAATTACCATAGAAGCGGATAACAATCTTTTTAGTTACATTGAAACTTATGTGGAAAATAATACTCTGAAGATTGAGACCAAAAAGAATTACAATCTTAAAAATTATAAAAAACTGAATGTTTATATCAACTATAAAGATATAAATGATCTGGTAAATAATTCAGTCGGGAATGTAAGATCCGAACACCAGTTAAATTTTTCATCACTAAATATTGAAAATAATTCGGTCGGCAATCTGGATCTGGATCTCAACGGAAAGAATCTGAATGTAGAAATAAATTCCGTAGGCAATGTAACTTTTTCGGGAAAAGCTGATAATGTGAATATTGAGAACAACAGCGTGGGTAATCTTGAAGCATTTGATCTTGCCGCGGTAAACTTAAACATAGAAAATAATTCCGTAGGAAATTCCGAAGTCTATGCAACAGGTGAAATTACCATAGAATCCAACGGGGTAGGAAATGTCATTTACAAAGGGGATGCTGTGGTAAAATCACTTCAGAAAAGCGGTGTTGGAAGCGTAAAGAAAAAATAGTATCAGAAAAATCACTGTTAAAAGTCCTCATTAACTATAAAAATTAATGAGGACTTTTTTATTTTAACATTTTTCCAGAACCTTTGTGACTTCACCGATCGCTTCATCTATTTTTGCCTGCGGAATATTGCTGGAAGTATAGTCAATGACATACTTTCCGTCTTCTGCTTTGATATTCACATCAACGGAGAAAGTAATAAACACTATCTGTTTACTTCCCTTCAGATTATATCCATCCGTAACCGGAGTAATCTGAATATCATATTCAGTGATCTCTTTTGCATAATCTGACTGGAGTTTTCCAAGCGAAGCTAGCAACTCAGCTTTGGTTTTACCGGGTTTGTCTATTGTTATCATGACATTTAATTAATTTTAAAATTCCGAGTTTTTACAAAACTAAGTAATATGATTTGAGATTACAAGAAGTTAAGATAAGTTTTATTGTTTGACTGATCAATACTTTCAATATATTTTCAAATGAAAACTACGAGAATTTTCCCAAAATACCAAATTAATCCACTTCATAAGAAATACAATTTTCGTAAATTCATTTTATGAAAAATAATAAACTCATCAATGAGAAATCCCCTTATTTATTGCAGCACGCTCACAATCCGGTTGACTGGCATCCATGGAATGAAGAAACATTCAGATTAGCTAAAAAGGTAAATAAACCTATATTCTTATCTATCGGATATTCCGCCTGTTACTGGTGTTATGTTATGGAACGCGAGGTGTTTGAGAATGAAGAAATTGCAAAAATGATGAATGAATATTTTGTCAATGTAAAAGTTGACCGTGAGGAAAGACCTGATGTTGACAGAGTATATATGACAGCTCTTCAGGCTATGACAGGTTCCGGAGGATGGCCGATGAGCATGTTCCTTACACCTGATCTGAAACCTTTTTACGGAGCGACCTATGTTCCGCCGAAAGCAAAATACGGCAGAGCGGGTTTTGAAGATGTGATCACACAGATCCATGATGTCTGGAAAAATAAAGAGAAAGAAGTCATTGAGAGCGGAGATAAGATAGTTGACAGATTAAATGAGTTCATAGAAGCGAGATCCGCCAAGGAATCTGAATTATCAGAAGCAACACTGGAAAATGCTTTTATCAATATAAAAAAAATATATGACGAGGAATACGGCGGATTCGGAAGCGGGAATAAATTTCCGAGACCGGTTGTATTCAATTTTCTTCTCGGCTATTATTATCATACAAGGGATTTTTCTTCACTTGACATGGTCTCTTATTCATTAAAAAAAATGTATGAAGGCGGAATGTATGATCACTTGTCCGGAGGTTTTCACAGATATTCTGTAGATAATATCTGGCGTGTTCCACATTTTGAAAAAATGCTTTATGACCAGGCGCAGCTTGTAACCACTTATGTAAACACATATCTGGTAACCAAGAATAAATTCTATTTGTTTGTTGCAGAAGATACCGCGCAGTATGTACTTGAGAATCTTATGAATAAAGAAGGCGGTTTCTTTTCTGCTGAAGACGCAGAAAGCGCGCTTGATCATGATAAGCCCGGTGCTAAAGCCGAAGGCGCTTATTATCTGTGGGAGAAAGAAGAGCTGGAAGAAATTCTTACAAAAGATGAAGCGGAGATTTTCAATTTTTTTTACGGGATACAGAATATGGGTAACACTTTGAATGACCCGCATGAAGTTTTCGGAAAGAAAAATGTACTTTTCATTGCAAATGATATTTTTGATACGGCAAAACAATTCGGCAAAAATCCCGAGGATATTGCAGAGATTATAGATGAATGCAGATCCAAACTTCTGCGTGAAAGGATTAAAAGACCTAAACCAGGTCTTGATGATAAGATACTCACTTCATGGAACGGGCTAATGATCTCAGGACTTGCGAATTTATTTAAAGTAACCAATAATGATCAATTTCTGCTTGCCGGCTCAAAAGCCGTTGATTTCATTAAAGATAAACTTTATAAAAATAATGAACTGCTGCACAGATACAGAGATGGTGAATCAAAATATGACGGAACACTTGAAGATTATGCTTATCTTATTAATGGGTTACTGGATCTTTATGAAGCTTCTTTTGAAGTTGAATATCTGGAATTTGCAATTGAGCTGAATCGATCTGCCATCGGTAAGTTTTATGATAATGATAATTCCGGATTTTTTGATGTGGCTGAAAATACGGAAGATGTAATATTAAAAACCAAAGATTCATATGACGGCGCAGAGCCAGCAGGAAATTCAATTCAGATAATGAATCTTCTTCGTATCGGATATATGACTGATAACAAAGATCATATAGAAAAAGCCGAGAAGAGTTTAAAATTGTTTTCTCCCGAGCTTGACAGACTTCCTTTTTCCAGTCCGCAGATGTTGTGCTCATTGAGCTTTGTATTGAATTCACCAAAAGAGATCATTATAACAGGTGATAAGAAAAATGAGAAGACATTGGAATTGGTAAAATGCGTAAATGAAATGTTCATTCCAGACAAAGTAGTAATGAATTCATCGGAAGAATTTATTCAGTTAGCGCCGTTCGTCGGGAAGTTGATTACCGACATAACCGACTCAAAAGTATATGTTTGTGAAAATTATCAGTGCAATTTACCTGTTGACGATATTGAGAAGTTAAAAGAATTGTTAAAGTAATATGATCACAAAGACAAAAGGAATAGATGATTTTCCGAATAAAATAATTGAATCAGGAAAGGCTGACATGTCAGGACTTCGAAAAATTATATTGAGGATTTTGCCGAAGGCTAAAAAAATTATGATGTATGGAATGCCAGCTTATGAAGTGGAAGTGGAAGTGGAAGAAAAAGCATTAGCAGCAATTAATTCACAAAAGAATTACATGTTTCTTTATGCCTGTACGGAAGCAATAAAGTATAATAAAGAATTGCTGAAAGGTTTGAGTTGCGGAAGGAGTTTTATCAGATTTAAAAGTCCGGACAGACTTCCGGAACTAACTATTGTGAATATTTTAAAAGACACGGATTGTATTTGCCGGATTATTTATTAATGTTAATATAAAAGGAGAATATATGTTAGAGAATCAGGATTTAAAAAATGTGCTGGTACTAGATATTGAAACTGTTCCTCAATATGCTTCATACGGGGAATTACCGGAAGATATAAAGGAATTTTGGATACACAAAATGCGCAAAAGCATAAGTGAAGGTGAAACTGCTGAAGATACTTATGACAAAGCAGGGATATATGCTGAGTTCGGAAAGATAGTTTGTATTAGTGCAGGCGCATTTTATAAAGAGAATGAGAAATTGAAATTCAGATTGAAATCCTACTATGGTGATGATGAAAAAATAATCTTGTCGGAATTTTCAGATATGCTAAACAAGGCATATAAAAAAGAAGAGCATACACTTTGCGGACACAATTCGAAGGAATTTGATTTTCCTTACATTGCCAGAAGATGTCTTATTAACGGAATTCCGATTCCTTTCAAACTTGATAATGCGGGAAAAAAGCCTTGGGATATAAAACTTCTTGATACCATGGAATTATGGAAGTTCGGTGATTATAAGAGTTATACTTCAATGAATCTGCTTGCGTCAGTTCTTGGTATCAGTTCACCAAAAGATGACATTGACGGCAGTCAGGTCGGAGGAGTTTACTGGAAAGAAAAGAATTTAAAAAGAATAATGGAATATTGTCAGAAAGATGTTATCACAGTTGCTCAGGTACTGTTGAAATTTAAGGGAATGGAATTGCTGAGTGAAGAGAATATAGTTGATGCTAATTAACATTTGGTATTGGGTTAAATCTTGCAGAAAAATTTTTATAATATTTGTTAAAAATTTTAGTTAAGAACATACTCAAATGTATTTAACTTTTACACATAACAAAATAAGATTAACAGAAATTTAAATAATTAAAAATAATATACTATGATATTCGATCTCGATCTAATAAAAACAGTTTACAAAAATTTCAAATCAAAAACCGACGCAGCCAAGAAACTGCTAGGACGACCAATGACCTACACTGAAAAGATCCTTTATGCTCATTTATGGGAAACACCTGAGACACCTTATGAAGGGGGGAAGGATTTTGTAGATTTCAAGCCAGACAGAGTTGCCATGCAGGATGCAACTGCTCAGATGGCATTGCTTCAGTTTATGTCTGCTGGTATTCCTAAAGTTGCAGTGCCATCAACGGTACACTGTGATCATCTTATTGAGGCAGAAGTCGGAGCAAAGAATGATCTTTTAAGAGCTTATGGTGATAACAAAGAAGTCTATGAGTTTCTTGCAAGCGTATCAAACAAGTACGGACTCGGATTCTGGAAACCCGGAGCAGGAATAATTCATCAGGTTGTTCTTGAGAATTATGCTTTTCCGGGAGGAATGATGATCGGCACTGATTCACACACTCCGAATGCCGGAGGACTGGGAATGGTAGCAATAGGAGTAGGAGGAGCTGATGCAGTTGATGTAATGGCCGGAATGCCGTGGGAATTGAAATTCCCCAAAGTTATAGGAATTAAACTTACAGGTAAATTATCAGGCTGGACATCGCCAAAAGATGTAATATTGAAAGTAGCCGGAATACTTACGGTAAAAGGCGGAACAGGAGCTATCATTGAATATTTCGGAGAAGGCACTGAAACAATTTCATGCACAGGTAAAGGAACAATCTGCAACATGGGAGCTGAGATTGGTGCTACTACTTCCCTATTTCCATATGATGAAAGAATGTTTGCATATCTGAAAGCTACCGAAAGAGAGGAGATAGGAAATCTTGCCAATGAAATTAAAGAATATCTGAAAGCCGATGGTGGAAGTGAAAAATACTATGATCAGATTATTGAAATAGATCTTAGCACACTTGAGCCGCATATTAACGGACCTTATACTCCTGATCTTGCATGGCCGATTTCAAAATTCAGAGATGCTGTAAAAGAGAATAATTATCCTGAAGAGCTTAAAGTCGGGCTGATCGGAAGCTGTACAAATTCTTCTTATGAAGACATGGAAAGATCAGCATCAGTCGCTAATCAGGCTATAGCAAAAGGACTGAAAGTAAAATCTGAATTTACGATCACTCCCGGATCAGAGCAGATCAGAGCTACTATCGAAAGAGACGGACAGCTTGAGACATTTGAAAAAGTCGGCGGTCTTGTTCTGGCTAATGCCTGCGGGCCATGCATTGGACAGTGGAAAAGACATGATGTAAAAGATGGTGAAAAAAATTCTATATTAACCTCATACAACAGAAATTTTTCAAAACGGAATGACGGTAATACTGCGACACATTCATTTGTTGCTTCCCCTGAAATTGTAACTGCAATGGCACTGGCAGGAACTTTGAATTTCAATCCGCTGACTGATGAAATAGAAAATGACAAAGGTGAAAAAATCAAACTTGATATACCGACCGGTAACGAACTTCCTGAAAAAGGATTTCTCAAAGGTGCACACGGCTATGAAGAACCAGCAAAAGACGGCAGCAATATTGACGTAATTATAGATCCAGAAAGTCAGAGATTAGAAAAACTTGAACCATTCAGAAAACCGGATCTTGAAAATGATTTCAAAGATCTGTATTTGCTTTTAAAAGCAAAAGGAAAATGTACGACTGATCATATCTCAATGGCAGGACCATGGCTTAAGTACAGAGGACATTTAGATAACATATCCAACAACATGTTCATAGGAGCAGTTAATTCATTTAACGAAAAAATGAATTCTGTTAAGAATTCACTCAACGGTAATTATGAAGCTGTTCCTAAAACAGCAAGAGATTACAAAGATAAAAACTTTGGCTGGGTGGTAATCGGCGAGGAAAATTACGGTGAAGGTTCATCACGTGAACATGCTGCGATGGAACCGCGGTTCCTCGGAGGAAGGGCTATTATTGTAAAATCATTTGCCCGGATCCATGAGACCAATCTTAAGAAACAGGGAATGCTCCCGCTTACATTTGCTGATCCTAATGATTATGATCTTATAGAAGAAGGCGACAGAATCGAACTCGGTGTAAAAGATATCAAAACCGGTGAACAAATTAAAATGACCGCAAGACACAGCGACGGAACATCGGATGACATTCTGCTAAACCATACTTTAAATGATCAGCAGATAGGATGGTTCAAAGCAGGCAGCGCTTTAAATATGATGGCCGCTACAAAATAATTCAACTTAAATTTCTTTTCTTCTCAATCCCGGGCACTGCCCGGGATTGCAGAATAACTTACAAATAAAATGAACCTGGCAAAATATTTATTTTTTATACAAACTTTTTTTATCTTTACAGGTAATGTTTATTCGCAGACCCTTTCGCCATCTACAGTTTCCAGACTCTGGGATAAGCTCGATAAAGAAATTATTAACGGAACTATTGATGACAGTGATGCTGAAGATCTGATGGAAGAATACGAACCATATATCATAAGATATTTTAAAGAGCAAAACGGAAAGAAAGTATTGAAATCTGAATGGGTTTTTCCTCTAAACAATTATACTTCGATCTATTACCGTGAAAACGGAAATGATTACAGAGATGAGAATTATGACTATTTTCAGGGCAGTGATACCAGAGGGCATCCGGCGCATGATATTATGATATTGGATGAAAACAAAGACCTTCTTGATGACTCTACTCTGAAACCTGTTGATATAGTAAGTATGTCGAGTGGCGTAGTCGTGGCAACTGATACAACATGGGCTCCGGGTTCTCTTTTAAGAGGCGGAAAATATGTGAAAATTTTTGATGTAACGAACATGGGTTTATTTTATTATTCACACTTATCCGAAGTCAGCGTCAAACCCGGAGATGTACTTAATGCCGGAGACAAGATCGGTGAGGTCGGAAGAACAGGTCGGAAAGCAATTTTGAAGCCGGGGAAAACTCACGTTCACGTTTCATTCTTAATTTCTGAAGATGGTTATCCGGTACCGCAGGAATTCATTAATGAACTAAGAAATGCCGAAAAAAATAATAATCTGAATAACAGATAAATTTATTTTTTTACTAAATGTTTCGGCACCAGAATTTTTTCCGTCATTTCAAAAAATAATTCGGTTAATATAGCCAGCAATGCCGCCGGAACCGCTCCCATCAGGATAAGCTTTGTGTTATTCAATGCAAGACCTGTTACTATAAATTCACCCAGTCCTCCTGCACCAATGAAAGCAGCCAGTGTAGCCGTTCCGATACAGATCACAGCCGAAGTTCTGATGCCGGCGATCACTGTTGGTACTGATAATGGAATCTCCACATATCTTAATTTCTGAAAATTTGTTAATCCAATTCCAGAAGCTACTTCTTTTAGAAGCGGATCAACTGAAAACAATGCTGCAGCAGTATTTCTCAGAATTGGAAGTAACCCGTATAGAAACAAAGCTGCAATAGCCGGAACGACTCCTATTCCGAACAGCGGTATCATAAAGGCAAGCAATGCGATAGAAGGAATTGTCTGAAGCAATCCCGCGACATACAGAACAGGTTTTGATAAATATGAATATATATATATTAATATGCCCAGAGGTACGGCAATGATAACTGAAAAGAAAAGAGCTATGGAAGTAATTTTAAGATGCTGAAATAATTTTGGTAATATTTGCTGCCATATGCTTTGATCTTTAATTTCCGGATTCAATTTTTTTATCAGATCTTTTTTTAAAAGAAAATTTCCGGCAACTTCCGCAAAAGTCTTATTTTCGTAAAGCACCTGTTCATTCATTTCCTGCATTTCAGATTCGGATATTTTACCTGTAAGCCTTCCTGATATTTCTTTGATCTTACTTTCCACGCCAATATTGTAAAATGTCACAGCAGAATATACAGGAAAAAAGTTTTTATCATCTTCCAGAATCTTTAAATTATACTTCGGGATCTCTCCGTCAGTGGAATAAACATCTGTAAGTTCTATCTGTTTGTCTTCAAGAGCTTTGTAAGCCAGTCCATGCTCAAGTCCGGCGGGTTTCTGCGGGAGATCATATACTTTTGAAAGATTTTTCCAGCCGTCTTCTCTGTTGAGAAATTCATGACTCAAACCTAGTTTCAATTCAGGATGAAGTTTAAGATCAGATATATTTTTTAGGTCCTTAATCTCCGCTGTGCTGTCCGTTACGGCTAAAGCATAAGTATTATTGAATCCGAATTCACCCGAGATATCAAGTTCCTGTTCATTAAGTTTATTTCTTAATTCTTCATAAGTTTGTCTGGATTTAAGTTTCAGAATTGCTTCTGAAATTGTTCCTGTATATTCGGGATAAAGGTCTATTTCTTTATTTATCAGAGCCTGATAACATACAAGTGTGCCCCCAAGATTGAATTTTCTTTCAACCCGGTAACCTTCGTTTTCGAGTAACTGAGAAAGTATCTCGCTTAATATATAACCTTCATTAAAATGTTTAGCCCCGACCCTGATCGTTTGTCCGTTTGCGGCAGAACTGATTATTAAAATTAAAATTATCAGAATGTTTTTCATACGGTTATTTCAGAAATTCAATTTGTGATCTTATAAAATATTTTACGAATTCTATTTCAGAATTTAGTATTTCCTCCCTGACGCCAGTTTGCCGGATCACGCCTTTTTCGATAATTATGATCCTGTCAGCAAGCTTAAATGCTTCCTGCAGATCATGAGTTACAATAACAATTGTTCTGGGTTCAATGCTTTGTATTCTGAGCAGTTCGGAATGAATCTCACTTTTTGTAGTCGGATCAAGAGCACCAAAAGCTTCATCAAGAAGAAAAATTTTCGGATTCAGCATCATTGCCCTGCATATCCCGACTCTCTGCTGCTCACCTCCTGATAATTCGGCGGGATACTTTTTCAGAAATTTTTCAGGCAAGTCAACAAATTTTAAAAGTATATCTAATCTGTCACTTATTTTTTCCTTATTCCATTTATTTAATCTACCGAGTAAAGTAATATTTTCATAAACATTCATGTGCGGAAAAAGAGAAGTCCCCTGCACGGAATATCCGATCTGCTTTCTTAATTCATAAATATCGGAGTGGATAATCTTTTCACCAAAAACTTTTACTGTTCCACTGTCAGGTTTCAGAAGTCCGTTAATTAGTTTGAGGATAGTGGATTTGCCGCTGCCGCTTCTGCCCAATATGACTGAAATTTTATTTTCCTCCATGCTGAAGCTGACATTATCAAGTACTTTCTTATCTGCATAATACTTATCGGTATTTTCGAATATCACAGGATGCATTTTAATTTCTTCGTTTCATTTTTAATTAATAATTAGGAATTTAAGAATACAATAAACCCCTGAATTCATTTACAGCACAAATTGTGTTGCAAATTATTAATTTATTTTTTTTCAATTTTAAAAATTGATATGGACAATATAAATATTATGAGAACTTCTAATGAGTTAAAAAATGATGAAACTTTCACAACAGGTGAAAATTTGTTTAAAGAATTTTTAAAAGTCAGAGAACAGACAATCGAAATTGTGAGACCTCTTGAGATTGAGGATTATGTTGTACAGACTGAAGCATTTATGAGTCCCCCAAGATGGCATCTTGGTCATTTATCTTGGTTTTATGATCAGCTTCTGAGAAAACATTTCAGAGGATATCAACCTTATAAAGAAAATTACGATTACTATTTCAACTCATATTATCTTACATTCGGTGAACTATTCAACAAATCAAAACGTGGAACAATATCCCGTCCGACGGTTAAAGAAACACTCGGATACTGGTATTGGGTCAATGATGAAGTTAAAAAATATTTATGTTCCCATGAAATTATTACAGAAGATATTTATGATCTTTTTATTCTTGGATTTAATCATGAATATCAGCATCAGGAATTATTGATTTATGATCTGCAGCATTTACTTGCCGATAAATATAATCCTGCCGAAATCAGATCCTCTCAGGGAAGATCAGATAAGTATAAGAAAGAATTGATAAAAATTCCGGGCGGTTTATTTGAAATGGGATTTGATACAAATAAACATCAGAATGTTTTTGCATATGATATAGAAATGCCGGTTCATAAAATATTTTTGAATGATTTTTTTATGGATAAATATCCTGTTACAAACGGAGATTATCTTGAATTCATGAAAGACAGCGGATACGGTAATTTTAAATTCTGGCTATCGGAAGGCTGGGAAACTGTTAACAGGGAAAAATGGAAAGCCCCGCTATACTGGCAAACGAATGATAACGGGGACTGGATAAGGATCGATTTCAGAGGAGAAAAAAAGATATCAGAAATTGCTGACGAGCCGGTGACCAATGTCAGTTATTTTGAAGCGGACGCATTTGCAAAATGGGCAGGAAAACGTTTACCGACTGAGGCTGAATGGGAAAAAGCTGCATCATTTGATGAAGACTCCGGAAAGAACAGATTGTTTCCATGGGGCGATGATCTGCCTGATGATTTCAAAGCTAACCTTTTAGAATCGAAACTCTGGGGAACAGCAAAAATTAATTCTTATCCCGAAGGAAAAAGTTATTTTGGTTGTCATCAGTTGATAGGTGATATGTGGGAATGGACAAGTTCCGAATTCATGCCTTATCCGGGATTCCGAACAGGATTTGCGGAATACAACGATAAATGGTTTAATAACCAAAAAGTACTCAGAGGCGGTTCTTTCGGAACATCAAAATATTCCACCAGAAATACTTACAGAAATTTTTTTAAAATTCATGAAAGATGGCTGATATCAGGATTCAGATGTGCCATATAAATCAATACTGACCGTAATATTTTCATATAAGTAAATTATAGTTAAAAGTGAATTCTGATCCATGTTATTCTGCTGAGTTTATTGAAACCGCCTGCGATAAATTACAGAAAGAAATTCTGAGTATTGGCGGGATGTTAAAATATTCCTTTTTGAAACTTCCAGCGAAATGGCGGGGCAATGGCGGGATCTGTCAATAGATTTTACAGTATAAGCCGATTTTGAATCAATTCATAAATAATTTTTATTTCATTAAATCGTTTTGGACTGTACCGGTTTTTAAATACAAACTTAATTAATTTAGACAGTTAAATTAAAAATTTTTATCGTTATTTTTTCATTCAGATTATCTTTAAATTAAATTAAACAAATAAAAAAGGAGTAAAAAATGTCAGATCTCTTAGGTGGCTTAATGGAACAGCTTGGCGGAGGAGCAACGGAGAAAATAGGTTCTACACTTGGAATTGATCCGGGAATAATTCAGCAGGCAATACCAATTGTCCTTCCAATGATTCTCGGCGGTTTAAAAAAGCAGAGCACGGAATTCGGCGGACAGGAAAGAGTTGATCATATTTTAAATAAATACGGAAACCCTGAAGTTCTCAATGATATTGACGGACACGTAAACCAGTTGGCAGGTAAGGAAGATTTTGATGCAAATCTCGGAGGTCTTCTCGGAAATTCAGGATCTCAGATAACTGATGTACTGACAAAAAATTTCAATCTGGATTCTTCAACTGCAATGAAGATCATCCCCATAGTAGCTCCTTTGATCCTGGGATATCTTACCAAAAGCAGAGATGCTAATCCACAGGGATCGCAGGGATTTGCTTCTTTTCTGGATCAGAACGGAGACGGAAGTATTGTAGATGATGTTATTGGATTTTTTTCCGGTAAAGCTCCGGAGAGCCAGCAGAATTCCGGAGGCGGTTTAATGGATATATTAGGCGGATTACTCGGCCGGAAGTAAATGGTTTACAGATAATTTTAAAGGCATCTGTTTGTTTACACAGATGCTTTATTAAATTTTTTTATAATTTAGCTGGATAAAACACAACTGTATAAAAATTAATTATCAGATTGCTGATTGACCAGTTCAATAGATTTTCACTTCAAAAATTTTAAAAAATTGAAAAATAGTTTTCTTACATTTTCATTTTTAATGATTTTATTCTTAAATGCGCCCTCTTATTCGCAGATCATAAATGAAAAATATTTTGATCAGGATTTCATTCCTGTTTATGACAGTCTGATACAAACTCCTTTAAATTGTGAAGAAGCTTTTAATAACACAGTCATAGATACATTAACAAACAAATTTGAACTTTCAGGAAGGCTGAAAGGTCAGTTTGAGCTTATCCAGATGCTTGATGAAGAATACTTAACTGAATCAGAGAAAGCAGATCAGAATAAATTTGCAATGCCAGAGGTTCCGGACGGGATTGAGATCCCCGGAAACAGTCCGCCTCAGAATGGAAATAATCCACCCGGATCATTCGGAAATACACCGGATAATGTCAGGGAAATAATGGAAGACATGAATAATGCAAATATTGTAATGGATAAGATCACGGTAAACACAGAAAAATACAAAAAGGAACTTAAGAAAAGTGTTGCCGAATTAAATGAAAAAATCAGATCAACATTAAAAAATGATCATGAAGGAAGAGTAAAAATCACAAATGAGTTCCTTTCAGTTCAAAGAAATGAATATGATAAATATTTTACTTTATTCAGGACTACCATTGTAAAGATAAGAGATATTGTAAAGAAGTATAATTATGGAAAGTATTTAAAATTCCCTCCACTTAGAAATGATCTTCTCAGATTACAAACTTCAACTGTCAGCAATCTGAAATTCCTTATTACCATCACAAAGGAATTTTCTCTGACAGGTGCAAAATTTTATTATGAAGAGAAAAACAGCCTGTAATTAATTTTTTACCAGGTACTTTTGATGAATTAATGTTTACAGAACTTTAATTACCCCGCAGGTAATATCATCACTTTGTTCGGCACCGTTCACAAAATTCCTGAGATCATTTAAGATTGTATTTACAATGGTTTCAGGTCCTTCTTTAAGATTTTTTGAAGCAGAGACAATCAGCTCATCATCTCCGAAAAAATTGAAATCTTTATCTGTAGCTTCAGGAACACCGTCAGTATAGCATAAGATCTGATTATTTTTTTGGAGCTGAATTTCCTCTGAATTAAAATCCATGTCAATGCTTCCCAGAAACAATCCTCCTTCTTTTAATTCAATGATTTCATTTTCTCTGAAAAGATAAGTAACATTATGACCGGCATTAATACTTGTGAATTTTTTATCCGAGTGTCTGAAAAGTCCAAACCAGCATGTTGCAAATTTTTCTTCGGTAGTTGATTCGATCAGAACACTGTTTAATGATTTTACAAGTTCTTTAAGATCAAATTTTTCCTCACTGATTTTAAGAAGATTGAGATACGTCATTATGCATGAGCATATTGTTGAAACTATCAATGCAGCGGAAATACTTTTCCCTGAAACATCACAGATAAAAAACAATGTCAGATCATCACTGATTTTATAGACATTATAATAATCCCCTCCTACCTGTTTTGCCGGTATCAGAGTAAAATATACATCAAGATCTTTAAAGTCCGGAAGTTTTGAGGGAAGCAGATTCTGTTGTATTGCTCTGGCAGTTTTTAGCTCTCTTTCCATTGATTTTTGCTGAATCTGAATTTCCGTCAGTCTTGCATTTTCGATCGATATTGCGCACTGCGAAGCAAGGATGGAAAAAATATTAAGATCTCTTTCGCTGAAAATCTGATCGCCTTTTTTATTGATCACCTGAATTACACCAATTAGTTTTTCTTTTCTGATCATAGGGACACAGATCATGGATTTTGTCCTGAAATTAGATTTGATGTCAAACTCTTTGTTGAATCTCGGATCCTTATAGCAATCTTCTATCAAAAGCGGCTCCCTGTGTTCTGCCACCCAGCCTGCAATCCCCTCTCCCATTTTAAAACTTTTTTTAATTACCTGTTCACCTTTTTCACCGGTCGCAATTTCGAAATATAATTCGTTCAGCTCTTCATCATAGATCAGAAGAGAGCTGGCTTCAGCTTTCAGTACTTCCTTACAACTTTCTATAATTTCATTTAATAACTGATCAAGACTCTTCATTTCAGAAATTCGCTGTGAGATCTCATGCAGATAATTCATTTCCTGAATTATGTCCTGAATTTCATAGGTACTGTTCAATTCTTTCATTTTTTATTAATTAATTGAGAAAATAAGAATTTTATTACTTGATAAATATTCACTTTTAAATTTTTTTTGCAGTGTTAATTTTCTAAATTACGCCCTATGGACTCATCAAACCTACAAAACAGAATTTACATCACCGGTTTTTCCCTTATAGTAATTTTGACAATTGGAACATTTGGTTATAATTTAATTACTGATTACCAATATGATCTGTTCACTTGTTTTTATATGACAATAATTACAGTAACTACGATTGGGTTTGATGAAATTATTCCTGTCAAAAATTTCTATGGAGGTAGAGAATTTACCGTATTTCTAGCTATAGCAGGAATTGGAGTTCTCACTTATTTCGTATCTACAATTACCGCAATTGTTGTAGGCGGACAATTAAAACAAACTTTAAAAAACAGAAAAATGGAAAAGACGATAGAAAAATTTGAAAATCACTATATCATTTGCGGAGCGGGATTGCATGCATTTCACATAGTGGAAGAACTAAATGTAACCAAAAGGAAATCAGTGATAGTAGAATTAAAGCAGGATACAGTTGATAAAATTATTCAGAAGTTTCCCAGGCAAAAATATGTCGTAGGAGATCCAACACAAGAGGATACTCTTATTAAATCCGGTGTAAGTACTGCTAAAGGTGTATTTGCGGTAAACAATGATGATAATGCCAATCTTGTTGTCAGCCTGATAGCAAGACGTATGAATCCCGCGATAAGGATCATTTCACTTTGCAACAGCCATAATAATGAATCCAAGATATTACTGGCCGGAGCGGATACAGTTGTTTCAGTAGATTATATAGGTGGAATGAGAATGGCATCGGAAATGCTCAGACCCTCAGTAACACACATGATAGATAAAATAACAAGTAACAAATATGAAACTCTGAGGCTGGAACAGATCATTATTTCTGATGATGTTGCGGGAAAAACAATAAAAGATATTAATATTGAACAATTTAAAAATACATTGATTATAGCAATTCAATCAGGAAATGAAATTAAATTTAAACCTGATGATGATTATGTTATTTCCAAAGGAGATCTTTTACTTGTCCTTACAACTCCTGCCGAACGAATAGAAATTCAAAATATAAAATAATTGAATTCTAAAAAGTAATTTATTCCAGTCTTTTACTGAATCTCATTGAACTGACAGTAAGAATAACCACACCCATAAAAAATAAGATCGTCAGCTCCTTCCAGAGATTTTCAAAACCTAAACCCTTTATAACTATGCCCCGGATTATAATAATAAAATATTTAAGCGGAATAATGTAAGTAATGTACTGAATTATCTGCGGCATATTCTCAATGGGAAATGAAAATCCGGACAGGAATATCATTGGCATCATTACAAGAAATGCTGAAGTGATCATAGCCTGCTGCTGTGTCCTGGATACGGTAGATACAAATAATCCGAGTCCCAGAGTTGAAAGCATAAATACAAAAGTACATAAAAATAAAAATGGAATGCTTCCCTTTATTTCAATTCCAAACCAGAATCTCATAACGGAAAGTACAAGTATCACAGCCACAAAACCTATGATAGAAAAAGGAATGAGCTTACCAAGGATCATCTGATATGGTTTGATGGGTGTAACGATCAGTTGCTCAAGTGTTCCAATTTCTCTTTCTTTCACAATTGCCAGCGAAGTCATGTTTATCGTAATTATAATAAGTATCAGCCCTACAATACTCGGCAGGAAAAAATTTCGTGTGGAAAGATTCGGATTATACCATACCCGGGCTTCCGGCTGAATTGTACTGACAAGATTTACTTTCAAACCCGACGACTGCAGGTAATCCAGAGATAGATTCTTTGAAAATGCAGCTGTAATATTCTGAATATAGCCGGCTGCAATGGATGCTTTATTACCATCCGAACCGTCGAGTATAAGCTGAATGTCAGCTGTCCTTCTGTTGTTTATGTTTGACTCAAAATCATCAGGGATAACAATTCCGACAAAAACAGTTCCGTCATCTATAAGTTCTTTAAGCTCTTCATAGCTTCCGGGATAATGTTTTACGGAAAAATAACCGGACTCTTCAACACTTCTTAAATATTCCCTGCTTGATGCTGATCTGTCGAGATTTAATACTGCAGTTTCAGCATTCAGTATATCCCTGTTAGCTGCATATCCGAGAAAAATAAGTTGAATTACGGGAGCTATCAGCACTACCCTGAACATTTTCGGGTCCCGGAAAAATTGTATAAACTCTTTTACAATAAATATTCTCAGAATTTTCATAATTATTTAAACAGTTTTTCAGGATCTGATAAATTTATATTCATACTGTATTTTCTTTTTTAATTCTTCTTGCGGCTAATAGTATAAATACAACTGCGAAGCCAAGCAAATATAATATCTGCGTACCATACACTTCCGGTGAAACTCCTTTTATCAATATGTCTCTAAGTAAAATAATAAAATATTTAGCTGGTATAAAATTTGAAACTATCTGAATTGGTAATGGCATACTTTCGATCGGGAAGACAAATCCCGATAGTATAACAGTAGGAAGCTGAGATATCAACTGTGACATCTGAAATGCAACCTGCTGTGAATCGGCAAATGTCGATATAAGAACACCTAAACTTAATGAAGCCAGGAGATAACTCATAGTTCCGAGAAATAAAAATAAATGACTGCCTTTAATTATCACATCAAACAGTATGTTTCCCATTAATAAAATTGAATAAGCTATAACCAGCGATATTATCAGATAGGGTATGATCTTTCCAATGATAAGCTCAAATGAAGTGACGGGAGATACTCGTATCTGCTCAATTGTACCAAGCTCTTTCTCCCTTACAAGGGATATTGATGTTAATATTACTGCAATTATTATCAGAAGCATTGCAATCAGACCGGGCAGAAAATATTGTGTTGTATCCAGATCCTTATTGTACCAGAACTGCGGTTCAAGATTTAATGGAACATACTGCTTTATACCTTTTACAGCCAGTACTTCCTTTGTGATCTTTGCAGAGTATGATCTCGTTGCGGCATTCACATAATTTAAAATTATTGAAGCTGTATTTGCATCAAGACCGTCAATAAGAAACTGTATATTCACGTCTTCCTTACGAGCTATGTCAGCAGAAAACTTATCAGGTATCACTACGACACATTGTACAATACCATCATCAAGGAGTTCATTGACATCTTTTTCATTATCCACATATGTTACAATTTTAAAATAGGATGAACCGGAAAATGAATTTATAAAATCTCTTGAAGCTTCCGTATTGTCCTTATCATAAACTCCCAAATTGATAGAATTAACATCCAGTGTGATTGCATATCCAAAAAGAATAAGAAGCGCCACCGGAAGAATGAATATTATCATCAGGGTTCTCTTGTCCCTGCTGATCTGCAGAAATTCCTTTTTAGTAATTGACAGAATCTTATTCTTCATCAGCAGTCTTTTTTTCAACCAGATAAAGAAATACATCTTCAAGTGATGGTGATATTTCGCTTATATGATAGATCTTCAAATCATTGTCTCCTGAAAGCAGGTCAGTGATAATTCTTATTTCATCATCTTCCAGACCGTTTACGGATCTGATCTGCTCTTTCATGGTAAGGTGAAGTGAATTTCCAAAGATTGAAATACTGTCGGTGATATTTTCTTTTTCCAGAATTTCAGCAGCTTTGTAAATGTCACTGCAATCCAGCTGGATCACTTTATTCTTTATGTATTCTTTTTTAAGTTCTTTCGGGCTGCCGGCTGCTATAAGGATCCCTGCATCTATAAGTATGATTCTTCCGCAGAATTCAGCTTCGTCAAGATAATGAGTAGTCACAAAAACAGTAGTGCCTTTATCCGAAAGATCAGTTATCAGGTCCCAGAATTTTCTTCTGGAGATAGGATCAACTCCGCCTGTAGGTTCATCAAGAAAAATTATTTTCGGTTCATGAATAACAGCACAGCCAAGGGCAAGACGCTGCTTGAAACCAACAGATAATGACGAGGTTAAAGTATCTTCCCTTCCATCAAGTCCGGATATTTCCAGAACCCATTTTTTTCTGTCCTTTAATATTTTGTTCTCAAGACCATAAACGCCTCCGAAAAAATTTATGTTTTCACTTACGGTGAGATCATTGTATAATGAAAACTTCTGTGACATATAACCTATATTTTTTTTTACCTCATCCGGCTGTGTCGCTATACTGAATCCGCCCACAAGGGCATCTCCTGAAGTAGGTTCAAGAATTCCGCAAAGCATTTTTATGGTTGTGGATTTTCCGGCACCGTTTGATCCGAGAAAGCCGAAAACCTCCCCTTGTTTAACTTCAAATGAGATATCGTTTACCGAAATAAAATTTCCGAATACCTTGGATAAATTTTTTACCTCAATTGAATTCATTACACAATAAATATTTAAATGGATTTTATGCCGTTAATTCCGGATCAATATAATTTATTACCTGTAGATCTGTTAAGCTTGATCAAAGCGATCTTATAATCCACGATCGCTGTAATATAATTGGTCTTTGCCTGAAATAGAGATGTTTCCGCGTCAGTGATCTCAGTACTGGTAGCAAGCTGAACATTATATTTTTCTGTGATGACTTTATAATTGTCCTGTGCAAGTTCAATATTTTTCTGACTGGCTTTAATTCTTTCTTCAAGATAAACTACATTCAGATAATTCTGATTTACTTCAAGATTAATATTATCCTTAAGCTGATCATATGTGATCTTTCCCTGCTTATAAGTTTCTTCCGCCTGTCTTACCTGGGATGAGGTATTACCCCAGTTCCACAGATCCCAGGAAAGACTCACTCCTACATCCCATGTTGCATTGAATTCATCAACCGGCGGCTGTATTCTGAGATTGGGATTCTGATAATAGAAATTTCCGTAAAGAGCTACGTAGGGATAATAGCCGGATTTCACGGCTGAAATATTTTCATCGGAAGCTTTGATTCTGTATTCAAGAGATTTTAATTCATCCCTGTTATCCATTGCCTCTTTAGTTAAAACATTCAGATCAAGATTGTCAGTAACAAAGTTAAGCTCTCCGGGATTGATCTCGGTTCTGGAGTCAAGAGGAATACCAAGGATCTTGTTGAAAGAAACCCTTGCAAGTTCAATATTATTTGCGGCTTCAAGCTGTTGCAGTTTTGCATTTGAATTCTGAACCTCTAGCTTCAGTACATCGCTGCTTGTAGCAAGCCCGTTAATCATAAAATTTCTTGTATCAATGATATGCTGTTCTGTCTGTAAAACAATCTCATCAGTGGTTTTTTTTATCTGGAGAGCCTTATAATAATTCCAGTAGGCATTAAGAACCCTTGAGGCAAGATCATTCTCAGCTACATTAAAGTCCAGCTCTTCAGACTGTGAAGTTAATTCCGCCAGATCCCTTAATGACAATAATTTACCTCCTGAATAAAGTGTCTGTCTCAGTGAAAGTACAAGGGAGTAATTATTGAGTATCACTTCAGAAAGCTGGACAGGTTCTGGAGAAAACGGTATAATGATAAGGTAAGGATCAACTTTACTCTGCCTAAGATATCCGGCATTTAACCTGAGCTGAGGAAGGAACTGGGATTTCACTTCACTTATCTTTGCTTTGCCGCTTAAGATCTTTGATTTTGATATTTTCAGGTCATTACTGTTCTGAAAACTGATTCGGATACTTTCTTCAGGGGTAAGATTTAAATTCTGAGCGGAAGTATTTCCGACTGATAAAATAAAAATTAAAAAAACATTTAAAAAAAATTTCATTTCAGTTATTCTCTTTTATTAAATGTATGAATGCATTTTCGAGTGAAGGCGGGATCTTTCTTATATCTGAGATCTGAACAGAATTATCCTTTAGAATCTTTTCAATATTCCCTGCATCTATTTTTTCATACTCGGATGAGACATTTAATCTGTCTCCGAAGATCTGCACTTCATATAGATCTGCATCATTTAACAACCTGTATGCTTTCCTTACAGGATTACATACAACTTCTATTATCTCCTGATTCATTATGGTTTTGATCCGGGCAGGAGTGTCATAGGCCAGCATTTTACCTTTGTCTATCATAGCCAGTTTATTGAATCTTTCGGCTTCATCCATGTAGGGTGTTGAAATTATAATAGTAATATCTTCTTTGATAAGATTCGAAAGAATGATCCAGAATTCTCTTCTTGAAACCGGATCCACACCTGTTGTAGGTTCATCAAGAAATATTATCTTCGGTCTGTAGATCAGTGTGCATGATAATGCAAGCTTTTGTTTCATCCCTCCCGACAATTTTCCTGCGGCAAAATTCCTGAATTTAGTCAGCCGGGTAAATCCCAGAAGTTCATCCCTTCTCTTTTTGAAATCTTTTAGTCCGTGTATGTTTGCAATGAATTCAATGTTCTCATCGACAGTCAGATCAGTATAAAGACTGAATCGCTGTGAAAGATACCCGATATCATTTTTAATATTTTTTATTCCTTCCGGGATCCTGATACCCAAAACCTCTGCTTCACCCGAATCATGTCCCAGCAAACCGCATAAAATTTTTATCAAAGTAGTTTTACCTGCCCCGTCAGGACCGACAAGTCCGAAGATGATATTCCTCTGAACGCTGATATTTATGTTGTCTAAAACCTTCAGGTCTCCGTAACTTTTATTGAGATTTTTTATAACGACTGCATTATCCAATTCAAATCAGTTTATAATTAATTTTGCATCTGCCGGCATTCCGGATTTAAGATCAAGCCCGGGGTTAGGGATCTTAATTTTTACTGCATACACAAGTTTCGTTCTTTCTTCCTTGGTCTGAATGCTTTTTGGAGTAAACTCAGCTTCCGGAGATATATATATTATCTCTCCTTTGTAGATCTTATCCTTATATGAATCTATGGTAACATCAGCAGACTGTCCCAGTTTTATTTTACCAAGTTCAGGTTCCGTGATGTATATATATAAATTTACGGTTTTAAGATCGGATATCTTCATTACTGAAGAGCCCGGAGTCACATATTCTCCGGTTTCAGAATATTTCTTTGATACTATACCGGTAACAGGAGATTTTATCGTACAGTCATCAATGTTCTGCTGTATAAGTTCCATGCTGACCCTGTTCTTTTGTACATTTGCTTTTGCAGATTCAATGTCTTCCTTTCTGGTGATATTCTTTATCTTATTTAAATTCTCTTCCGCGCTGTTATACTGATTCAGTGCAATTTCATATTTTGTAAGTACATCTTCAAGCTGCTTTAGAGTAATTGTATATGTGGAATAAAGTTGCTGAAATCTTTCCTTATCGGCAGCAGCCTGATCAAGATTTATCTTTGCAGATTCCACCTGATCCTGAGCCAGAACTATGTCTTCCTTTCTGGCACCGGAGAGAAGCAAATCAAGTTGCGCCTGCGCAATATCCACTCCGGCAGCAGCTTGTCTTAGCTGAATATCAAGCAGTTCATGATCTAGCATAACAAGCACATCATCTGTTTTAATTAAACTGCCTTCATCCACAAGAATATCACGGATCTGTCCGGCTATCTTCGAACTTATTGTTACATCCGTTGCTTCAATCGTACCTGATGCATTGATCTCATTTTCAGGTTCTTTATCTTTACAGCCTGTAAAAGACATAGCTGATATAATTATCAGAATGAGAATATGTATTTTCATAAATAATTTTTTTATTGAATAATGCTGTTTACCTTAATTAGGTTTTCATCAGAATTGATCAATTATATTCGTACCAGAAAGTAATTCTCGGAACGACATCTGTTGTATATTTTTTGGTCTGCATAGGTTTTGGAGTAAAAGCATTAAGCCAAATATTTGGCATTATGTGAACGTTTTCAGCAGGAGAGATGTCCAGACCGGCTGTCATAAAACTCTGATGAAATCCTGTGTTCTTATTATTAATATCATCATTTACATAATCATACCTTAAAAAATAATTCATTACCAGGTCTTCATCTATTATGTTCTGATGAATAAAAATACTCAGACCGTAAGGTACAACATCAGAACTTGTTGCACTTGCGCTTGTATTAAAATTACTCTGTATCTGAAAAAAATTCTCCACACCTATGTTTAAGAATTTATTCTTGTATCCTACAAAATTGTTAAGTGTTGTCTTGCTTTTATTTCCACCTGAAGAAAGATAATCAGAATACAAACTTACAAGTATATTTTTTTCCATGAAATTACCAAATAATGTCAGATAAACTTTTTTATATTTATTCGATTCTATTTTATTTCCGCTGCCGTTACCTATCATGGCATAATATCCAAAGTCGTTTTGGTTGTCAAAAACTCCGGCTACCATGAATCCCATATCTCTGGAGCTGACAATTCCCCGCTGATCCATGATCGTTTTTTCCACAGATCTGTAAGACCACCACTTTTCACTTGTAAATGCATAAGCAGGAACCGGCATTATTCCAAGCATCATACTTGTTTTGGGTAAAACATCCGTCCATCTGACAACTGCATCTCTGATATAAACTCCAATGTTTCCGTCCGGTAAAGTATCAGGTCCGTCATAAGACAGTGAAAACCAGCTGTCAAAATTTCTGTTGAATTTATAATTAAAACCTATATTTGCTCTTCTGAATGCAAATGCATTGAAGTCTTTTACATAAGGATCATACTGAAGTCTGCCGCCTGTAGAATCACCACCGGCTTTTAAAAAATAATCCCCAAAAAAATTTCCTTTGAATGTGAATTTTGAATTTCCGGATTTCCCCTGTTCGGATTGTGAGAAAACATTACCTGAAAATAATATTGCAAAAAGTAAAAATAGTATAATTCTGTTCATAGTTATTGTTTTATATAATTATAAGAATATGTTAAAATTAATGATTGTAGATCAAAATATCAGTTATATAATATCTGTGGGATTTGAAATTTTGAAATAGCAGGAAAAAAATGTTAATTAATTGTTATGCAATTATTAATGTTTTAATATCAATTTGCTAAAATACTGTTTTAATTACAGATTCAATATTATCAAACAGTTAAGTTTTTTGCTTTTTACTCAGGAGATTTTTAAGATATCCTTAAATATCACTTTTAAAAATTAATCAATTGTAATAAAGCATTATTTTTAAGAATTTTGTAAAAAATAAAATTCTTTATGAAGAATATTCTTTTCCCTACGGACTTTTCACCTAACGCGGATAATGCTTTAAATTATGCTGTCGAGATAACAAGAAAGATCAAAGGTAATCTTATTTTATTTCATGCATACAGTGTGCAGCTGATTGATCCGAATATGCCAGCCGAGATCTATCTTTCAGCATATCAGGAAGAAGAGAAATCAGCTAAAGAAAACCTTGATGCTTTGTGCAGGAAACTGATTGAATCCAACAAAGGAGCTGACGGCAGCTGTTTGTTTAATATTGATACCATAGTTTCACAGGGACTTGTTGTGGATGAAGTTCTTGCGCTTTCAGATGATTTCAAAATTGATCTGATCATTATGGGAACACACGGAGCAAGCGGTATTACCGAGCTTATACTCGGAAGTAATACTGCAAGCGTTATTGAAAAAGCTACAGTACCCGTGCTTGCCATACCCCACAACATTAATTACAAGGATATAGAACACATTGTATATGCTTACGATGACATCAAATCAGGTCTTCCAAAATTAAGCCGTCTGCTTGATCTAGCTAAGATTTATGAATCTAACATTACCCTCCTTCACATTATTGAATCAGAAAAAGATATAGCTGATGTGAACAGAAAGGAATTTGAAAAAATAAAAGAATCAACAGACTATGGTAAGATAGAACTCGAACTTGTAAAAGAAGAAAATATTCTTGAGGGTATTAATGACTATGTGAATTCTAATGATGTTGACATTCTTGCGATGACAATAAAGAAAAGATCTTTATTCGATAAAATATTCAGCAGAAGTCTGACAAAAAAAATGGCATACCATACCAAGATCCCGCTGCTTGCTTTGCATAAATAATTTTATTTTTTACTTATATTATCGGACAGCTTGCAATACTGTTTCATTTCCGGTTTATTTTTATTCAATATAAAAAATTACTGATTACTTTTAACCAATAACCATAAACTGATCACTATGCCTGAAAAACTATTTCTGTTTGATGCAATGGCTATGATATACAGGGCTTATTTTGCAATGATCTCAAATCCATTGATAAATTCAAAAGGGAAAAACACATCAGCCGTATTTGGTTTTACTAATTCATTAATCAAGATACTTGATGATGAAAAACCGGATCACATTGCAATATGTTTTGATACTGCTTCCCCTACATTCAGACATAAAGAGTATCCTCTATATAAAGCTCAGAGACAGGAAATTCCAACTGACATGCCCTGGCAGATCGATAAAGTGAAAGAAATTGTGAAAGCATTTAACATTCCTATGATTGAACTTGACGGTTTTGAAGCTGATGATATAATCGGAACTCTGGTTAAACAGGCTGAAAAAGAAAAAGTCTTAAGCTATATGGTAACACCTGATAAGGATTATATGCAGCTAGTTTCAGATAAAGTATTTATGTACAAACCCGCGAGAAATCTTTACGGAAACAAAATGTCAGAAGTGGATATTATTGATGTTGAAGGTGTGAAGAAAAAATTCGGTGTAACTCCCGACAAAGTAATTGAAGTGCTTGGTCTGATGGGAGATACTTCCGACAACATTCCCGGAATAAAAGGAGTAGGCGAAAAAACTGCCACAAGTCTCATTCAGGAGTTCGGATCGATCGAAAACTTATATAAGAATATTGAAAAGATCACAAAACCCAAGTTGAAAGAAAATATTATAACCCATAAGAATGAAGCATTACTTTCATACAGTCTGGTTACGATCAATACAAACGTTCCGCTTGATATAAACTTTCATGATCTGAATAAACAGGAAGCAGATAGTAAGAATCTGGCTGCGCTTTTTGAAGATCTTGAGTTTAAAACTCTTACTAGAAAATTTTCAGGAGGAGATGCATTTAAAAAAGAAGATGCTGCTAAAGAAACTGCAAAGGGAACTGCAAAAGAGTCTGAAAGTGAATCTGGAAAAGTAAAAAAGAATATAAAACCTGATAATATTAAAGTTAATATTACTCCGGAAAAAAAGAAAATACTGACTATAAAAGATGTTGAACATGAATATATCATTATAAAAACAAATGATGACTATCTGAAATTTATAAAAAAATTATCCTCCGAGCCCATTGTCAGTTTTGATACTGAAACAGACGGTCTGGATTCCATGAACTGTAATCTTGTCGGAATGTCGTTTGCATTTCAGGAGAAAGTCGCTTACTACATACCGGTATTTGGAAAAGTTGCAGGAAGATCTTCCGGAAAATCAAGCATAAAGGAAGAAAGATCTTTGTTTGATGATCAGACATCCGAAAAGGGAAAGACAAATATCAAAAATGAAACCGGAATTGAAATTAATTTTGCAATAGAAAAGATAAAGCCGGTTCTTGAAAGCAAAAAAATAAAATATGTAGGTCAGAATATTAAATATGATTATCTCGTAATGAGAAATTACGGAATTGAGATGCAGAATATTTATTTTGATACCCTTATCGGCGCGTTTATTTATCAGCCGGATGGAGCTCATGACATGGATTTTATATCCGAAAAATATTTAGGCTACAGACCCGTTTCTATAAAAGAACTTATCGGTAAAGGCAAGGATCAGATCTCAATGGATAAGGTGGAAGTTGATATCGCAGGCGAATATGCAGCGGAAGATGCTGATATTACACTGCAGCTGTTTCACAGGATAAAATATGAGCTCGGAAAAATTGATATGCTCAAACTTTGTGAGGAGATCGAATTCCCTCTTATTAAAGTTCTGGCGGAAATGGAATATGCAGGATTCAAAATAGACGAAAAAATACTTGCTCTTATAAATAAGGAAACTGAAAAACTTATAAAAGAATACGAAGCCAAAATATATAAATCGGCCGGTGAAGAATTCAATATCAACTCCACTCAGCAGCTTGCAGATATTCTTTTTAAAAAACTAAATCTTACTCCAGTCAGAAAAACCAAGACAGGTTATTCTACTGATGTAAAGGTTCTTGAAGAACTAAAGTATCAGCATGAGATAGCTTCTTTTCTGGTGGACTACAGGATCCTTACAAAATTAAAATCCACTTATCTTGACGGATTAAAAAAGGCTATCAATCCTAAAACCAAAAGAGTTCATACAGTGTTTAATCAGATCGCCGCTGCTACAGGAAGGATCTCAAGCAATAATCCCAATCTGCAGAATATACCTATAAGAACTGAGGTAGGAAGAAGTCTGAGAAAAGCATTTGTTCCGGAAAACAATTCTTATGTAATTCTTTCAGCTGACTATTCACAGATCGAACTCCGTATAATGGCTCATTATGCAGACGATGAAAACATGATAAATGCATTTAAAAGAAATCACGATATTCACACAGAAACTTCAATGAGGATCTTCAATCTTAAATCAAAGAATGATGTGACAGCCGGAATGCGCCGAAAAGCAAAAGAAGTTAATTTCGGAATTATATACGGTATTGGTGCATTCGGACTTGCAAACCGTCTCGAAATAAAAAACTCTGAAGCAAAAGATATCATTGAAAGATATTTCAGGGAATATCCTAAAGTAAGGGATTATATGGAAAGGACAAAACAGTTTGCCCATGAAAACGGCTATGTGGAAACACTTAAAGGCAGAAGAAGATATCTCAATCAGATTAACAATCAGAATGCGGCTGCAAGGGCTGAAGATGAAAGAGCTGCCATCAATATGCCTATTCAGGGAACCGCCGCAGACATGATAAAAATAGCAATGACAGATATTTACAATGAATTTGTAAAAAATAAATTTGAATCAAAAATGCTGCTTCAGGTTCATGATGAACTTGTATTTGAAGTAAAGAAAACTGAACTTGAAAAAGTAAAGAAAATTGTGATCAATAAAATGAAGAATGCATTAAAACTTAATGTACCTATTGAAGTCGAAGTAGGTACCGGAGAAAACTGGTTTGAAGCTCATTAATTTTTATACTTCAAAAAATAAAGAATAAAAAAACATACTTTAACTTTTAAATATTAAATAAAGAAATGATCATTGTAACAGGAGGTTCAGGATTCATAGGAAGCGCTTTAATATGGCGGCTTAATCAGCTTGGACATAAAGACATAATCGTAGTAGATAAATTCGGTAAAAATGAAAAATGGAAGAATCTGGTTAATCTTGAATATGCAGACGTATTTGATAAAGATGACTTCGGGCATATGGTGCAGTCTGATTTTTTAAAAAACTTTGAGATCGATACAATTTTTCATCTTGGAGCATACAGCTCAACTACAAAAAGAAATTTTGATAAACTTTTAAAAAATAATTATGAGTATTCAAAATTCCTGTGTGAAAAAGCATTGGATAACAATATAAGATTTATCTATGCATCATCAGCAGCTACTTATGGCGACGGATCACTCGGATATGAAGATGATGAAAGCAAACTTCACACTCTCAGACCCCTTAACGGATATGGATATTCCAAACATATGTTCGATCTCTGGGCAAGACGCAGCCGCGTTCTTGATAAGATTGTCGGTTTAAAATATTTTAATGTTTACGGACCAAATGAATATCACAAAAAAGATATGAGAAGTGTTGTAAACAAGTGCTTTCATCAGATAAGGGAAACAGGTAAAGCCAGATTGTTCAGTTCATCCAATCCGGAATTTGCAGACGGCGGTCAAAGCAGGGATTTTCTTTATGTTAAAGATGCGGTAAATATGACTTTATATTTCTGGGATAATAAAATTGTCAGCGGTATATATAATATCGGCACCGGAGAAGCCAACAGTTTTAATCAGCTTATTAAACCTGTTTTTAAATCTCTTGGTGTTAAGGAAAACATTGAATATTTTGACATGCCTGAAATTCTAAAGGAAAAATATCAGTATTATACCAAAGCGGACATCAGTAAATTAAGAAGCGCCGGTTATTTGGATAAGATCACTAACGTTACTGAGGCAGTTGAAGATTATGTTGGGAATTATCTTAATAAGGCAGATCCTTATCTTAAGTAGTATTGAGTATTGAGTATTGAGTATTG
>CALMST010000318.1 GCA_937872315.1 uncultured Ignavibacteria bacterium
ATGAGGAGAATGACAGAAGCGCTAAGAGTTTTTTTGTTCCTTTCGATGAGATAAAAGAGAATAATTATGATCTGAGTATTAACAGGTATAAGAAGATTGTTTATGAGGAGGTTGAGTATGAGAAGCCAAAGGTGATATTGGGGAAGATTAATAATATTGAAACTGAAATTATGAAAGAATTAAAAACAATTGTAAAATTAATTACACATGATTGAATATTATTCTTTTGGAGAAGTTTTTCGATATTGCAAAAAGTCAGGAGTTAAAGCCGGGGAAGGTTCAAAAGTTGGAAGATATCCATTCTTTACTTCAAGTGACATATTATCAAAAAGAATTGATAAATATAATTATGAAAAACCGAGTTTAATATTCGGTACTGGAGGAAGTGCAAGTATTCATTTTTGTGAAGAATATTTTAGTACTTCGACTGATTGTTTAGTCACCCAGCCTATAGATTATAATAATATATATCCAAAGTTTGTTTACTATTTTTTTAGAAGTAATTTTTCATTACTTGAACAGGGTTTTAAAGGAGCAGGTCTTAAACACATTTCAAAAGATTATATTTCCAAACTCAAAATCCCTCTCCCTCCTCTCCCGGAACAAAAGCGCATCGCAGATCTTCTCGACAAAGCAGATTCAATCAGACAAAAGAGAAAAGAATCAATCGCATTGATGGATGAGTTTATGAAGTCGGTGTTCATTGATATGTTTGGTGATCCGGTGAGGAATGAGAAGGGGTGGGAGGAGAAAAAATTAAAAGATGTTTGTATTAAAATTAATGATGGAACACATTTTTCACCACCTATTACAAAAATAGGAATCCCTTACATTACAGCAAAACATGTAAAAATAAATAAATTGGATTTTTGGTCTAAACCGTGGTTCATTTCTAAGGAGAGTCACATGGATATTTATAAAAGATGCAGTCCGGAGCAAGGTGATGTTTTGTATATTAAAGATGGAGCAACTACTGGAATTGCTGCAATAAATAAATATGATTTTGAATTTAGTATGCTTTCGAGTCTTGCATTATTAAAAGTAAATAAAAAGATATTAACATCTGAGTATTTATGCTCATGGTTAAATAATGAAGATGTCAAAAGATGGAATTTAGAAAAAATGGCAGGAGTAGCAATAAAGAGATTAACTCTTACGAAAATTGAAAAGTTACCCATACATATTCCTCCAAAAGACCTCCAAACCCAATTCGCAAAGATCGTCGAGCAGACAGAGTTGACGAAGTCGAAGATGGAGGAGAGTTTGCGTGAGATGGATAATCAGTTTGGGGTTTTGCTGCAGGGGGCGTTTAGGGATGGCAAATAAAAGGAAAAACAAAGTTGTAAGTTTTATAAATAGATACCCTTTGATAAAAGACATTTTTTTGATTCTCCTAGGATTTATAATTGCTAAAGGATTCGATTATTATGAAAATTCGAAGAAGTATATATTACAAAACGCAATTGTAACTTACAATGACTCTAACTTCCAAAGCGTAATCGAAACAACACATTTTTTGATTTTGAAAAATATTGGTTCATCATCATTGAAAAGAATCATCATAAAAAGTGATTCTCCAAATTCTTATGTTTCATTATTTGGAGGAAGTTCAAATCATTTTAATAGTTATGATAATGAAATCTATCTTGAGAATTTAAATCCTTTAGAGATTGAGTGCGCCAATATTCTAAAAGATTCTACTGACTTAAATGTTACAGCTGACACAGATTTTGAGTTACAAACTATTGATTCTAAAACCGTTAGGAGAATATTGAATCAATATAATCCCAATGTAGATACTTCTAAAATTATTATTAAATATTTGAATATGGGAAGTTTTAGTCCCGAAAATTAGCAATTTGGAAAAGATCGTCGGGCAGACAGAGTTAACAAAGTCAAGGATTGAAGAGCGTTTGCTTGAGGATTGAATTCCAATATCTGATGTTTTATATTCGAAATGTGAGGTTTAAGCTGGCAATATTAATACAAAACATAAGAGTATAACACTATTGAAAAATTAGTTTGAAATATTTCTGAAGTTCTTACTTTTGGGAAATAGAGTAAATGAATTTAACACAAATTTCCATTGTAAAATTTAAACCAACTTAGTATTTTGAAATATGTTAGAAAATGAATTCAAATATTATTTAGAAAATCAGAAAGAATTAATAAAGAAATATAAAAAACGCTTTATAGTGATTAAGAATAATAAAGTCATTGGAGATTATGCTTCAGAATCTGAAGCATATATTGAAACCGAAAAGGAACATGAAGTCGGTACTTTCTTAATCCAATATTGTTCACAGGGAAAAACAGATTATACATCCACCTTTCATTCGAGAGTAATCATTTAAATTTTTTGTTTTGAATCCACAGTCCTTCACAACAAAACATACCGGACTTGTCAATGTTTTAAAAACTGAAGTTGGCATTTCTTTACCCAGTTCTGATATTTCAGAAATAAACTCATGTGAAAAACATTCATTCATTGCAATTTGGGATACCGGAGCTACTTCATCTTGTATCACTCAAAGTGTAGTCAAAAAATTAAATCTAAAACCGATCAGTATCACTAAAGTGACTACAGGAGGAGGAGTATTAGATCGGAATGTTTATTTAATCAATATCTACTTACCGAATAAAGTATCAATTCCATTTGTCAAAGTAGTTGAAGTTAGTGACTTATCTCAAGATATAAATGACAAGCTGGAAGTTTTAATTGGAATGGATGTTATTTCGATGGGTGATTTTTCGATTTCAAATAAGGATTCAAAAACATGCTTTAGTTTTAGAATTCCATCAATGGTAGAAACAGATTTTGTTAAAGAAGCTAATAGAGTATTAACAAAAAATGTTGGAAGAAATGACCCTTGTCCATGTGGAAGTGGAAAGAAATTTAAGAATTGTCACTGGAATGAAATGAAAAATTAATATTTTAACTGCCAAAGTAAATAATACTATGTATTAGCAAAATGATTAAAATTTTAAAAAACATATTTGCAAAACCCGAAAGTCTTGAAAATATAAAGACTCCAAAAAACGTAAAAGCAGTCTTTGAATTACATTTTAAAGATTTGCCAATTGGTTATTTATCATTAAACGAAGGGGAATGGACATTTAAGTATTAGAATGAGTTCATTCAACAGGATTCAATAAAACCATTGATAAATTTCTTCGAAAAAAATAAGGAATATAAATCTGAAGAATTATGGCCATTCTTTATTTCCCGCATACCCGGAATAGACCGACCCGAAATAAAACCACAAATTAAAAAAATAATATAGATGAGACTAATGAAGTAGAATTATTGAAACTATTTGGGAAGAAATCAATTTCGAATCCTTTTGAACTGGAATTGCAGTCGTAATATGCAAGTATTTCTCAATTTCATAATCGATTAACTCAATTTAAAAATGTTTTATTAATTTTAGGATGGAATAAATATTTATAAATTAGGAAAATTAAAGAAACAAATATGAGGAATTATGAAATTCCTAAGTTATATCTCATCATTCTATTTAAAAAAATTTATCTTAATATTCTAAAACATAAAAAAATTCAAAATTATGAAATTACTAAAATATGTAGTTGTCCACGACACCGGACTTGCGCCAAATCCATTCTGGGATTATTGCACTCTTGCTGTTTGTACTCCAAACCATATGAATGCAAGACTGGACCTCGGTGATTGGATTGTAGGTCACAGTACTAAAGATACAGGCAATAAATTGATATATGCGATGGAAGTAAACGAAATATTGAGTTTTGATGAGTATTTCAATGACAAGAGGTTTCAAAAGAAGAAACCTAAAAAGGGAAGCTATATGAATTATATTGGAGACAATATCTATTATCGGAACTCTAAAAATGAATGGATATGGATTCCTTATTCATTACATAGTGACAAAAGAAAATTAGATACAGACCACCCTAGAGTATTTATTTCAAAGAACTTTTATTATTTCGGATCAAATTCTATCAAAGAATTCAGAAAATTATTTCCAAATTTAATAAAAGGAGAACAGGGGTTTAGTTATGAGAGAGATATTAAAGCTATTGATAAATTTACTTCCTGGTTAAAGAAACATCATAAAGCCGGCAGAAATAATAATATGCCAACTCATATAATCAAAGATATTAAACTATGTTAATTTTTTTTTCTATAAAAGAATTGAAAAAGAATTTAAATAAAATTTGATTGAGTTTATAATTGAATAGCAATTTATTATGTTTTATAATGGAAATGTGAGGTTTAAGCTCACATTATTAATACAAAATATAAAGAATTTCGGCTGAATAATTATTCCTTAATCATCAGCTGAAATTCGATATCAATTATGTAGAAATTAATCTAATAAGATTATATAAAAAACAAATAAAAATACATGTCCGAAACCAAATTCACCTGGATCCAAACCCACAAAGATATAAACAATTATCTTTCAACTCGAGAAAATAATCAGAAAGAATTAATTGATCTTCTGAAATCAGTTGGAATAATCGGATTTAATGATAAAGACTTGGATGGTAAGAAAATTGATCTTGAAGAAATTGATCCCTTTTCATTTTACGGCTATATATATAAATATGGAGTAGAAAAAAAATTAGAATATTTGCAAAAAATTGCTGAAAAGATAAGTGCTTATATGCCGACAGATGTATGGGGAATACCTTCCGCTCAAATATGGCTTTTCCCGTATAAAGCTAAAAGAGTTAATAATGAGATACAAAGAATCTGGACATTTTTTAAAAAAGAATTAAATGATCAGATTAATGATAAAGATTTTGAAAAAAGAATTTATTTATAAAAGAAATTTTAAAATTTAAAATTATAAAAATGAGCAGAATATTTATATGCAAGATCAGTGATCAATATTCACAACAATTTAATGAAAATTTTTATGCTGGTGGCGAGAAAGATAGTTCATGGTATGGAGGATTAGAAATTGGAGATTATGTATTCCCAGTTTTTAGATCAAAAATTGAAAAATTATGGAAAGTAATTGAATTCTCCTCTACACCAAATCCCATAAATGAGGAAGGCTCTGTTAAATTTGAATTGATCAAAGAATATGTAAATCCAATATCAATTGCATCAACTTTTGTGCGGTATAAGCATTTTATAATAAATATAAATCTTTTAAATAAAATAGCAAAATCTACAGCAAGTGAGAAAATGGGATTTCATAAAATAGACAATGATAGTTCTTGCCCACCTCCAGATCAAATTGATTTTTCTCAGTCCAGAAATATATATGTATCTATTGAGTATCCTATAAAGTCGTCAAATTATAACGAAAAAGATTTAAGAGTATTAATTGATAATAAAGACTCATTAAATATCAAAGACATCCAAATATTCAATAATGGGATCTGGTCAAGATATGAAATTCTTTATAATCTTTATAAAAAAAGAAACGAAGATGATAAATTATATAGTTTAAAAGAATTACTTGATTATTCTGTTGAAGATAAAGCTAAAAATAAGAATAGATTTCTATTAAAAACGATAGAGAATATTAAAACAAATGGGATAATAGAAGTCACAAATCCTATTGCTTTATATGATAATATTTTAGTTGGTAGAAAAAGAACAGCGAATCTAAAAATAGAAGACAATGACAATAAGAATAATAAAAAATTCTGGCTTTATGCACCCGGAGAAAATGCATCACTTTGGGATGAATTTTATAATGATCAAATAATGGGACTTGGATGGGATAGAATAGGTGATTTAAATGATTTGAAATCGAAAGAGGATATAAGAAAAAAATTACAGGTAACAGGCGAAACTGAAAGTAATAAAAAAAATGACACAAAAACATTGTTTCAATTTAAAAATATAATGTCGCCCGGAGATATTGTTATTTCTAAAAGAGGAAGGAAAGAATATTTAGGTTATGGAATTGTAACTTCAGATTATTATTATGATAAGAAAAGAAATAGTTATCAAAAATGCAGAGAAGTAAATTGGAAGAAGAAAGGTTTATGGGATGATGATGATAAATCGATTCCAATAAAAACACTAACAGATATCACAGATAACAAAGATTTATTAACTAAATTAATAAAATTGATAGGAATTGAAGATAATTCTGAAATTAATCAAAGAAATAATAAAATGTCGAATCCATTAAACCAAATCCTTTATGGTCCTCCCGGAACAGGTAAAACTTACCAAACAATCCTTAGAGCAGCTGAGATTATTGAAAATAGAAAAATAGATGACTACCAAGAAGCTTTAAAAATCTTCAAAGCCAATCTTCACGACAGAATTGAGTTCATCACTTTTCATCAGAATTACAGCTATGAGGATTTTATACAGGGATTGAGACCGGATACAGAGAATGAGAGTGAACTTACTTTTGAAAAGAAAGATGGTGTCTTTAAAATTTTAGCTGATAAAGCTTTACGAAACTTTAAGGATTCTGAAAATCCAATAACTCCGAAAAAAACATTTGATGACACTTTTGAAATCTTTGTCAGACCTCTGGTTGAAGATGTTGACGAAATTGAAGTGAAAATGAAAAAGGTTTCCTATTACATAACATCTGTTTCAAATAAATCTATATCATTCAGAAAAGCTAGTGGAGGAACAGCACATACCCTTAACATCGCAACTCTTAAAAAAATGTATGAAGACGAGACTTTACCTGAGATGCATGGTCTTGGTGTATATTATTTACCATTAGTTAATGAACTTCTATCAATCGGGAAAGACACTACAGGAAAGAAAATAAAAGTAGAAAAGAAGAATTACGTAATCGTCATTGACGAGATCAACCGTGCAAACATTTCCCGTGTATTCGGAGAGTTGATTACACTTATCGAACCGGATAAACGTTCGCATGGAGATATTCCTATGGAAGCGAAACTGCCATCGGGAGATAAATTTGTTGTTCCTTCTAATCTGTTTATCATCGGGACTATGAATACAGCAGATAAGTCAATTGCTTTGCTGGATATTGCTTTGAGGAGGAGATTTGAGTTTGAGGCAATGTATCCGGATTATGAAATTGACGGCATAAATGACATTGAGATACTTCAAGGCTTAAATAAACTGATCATTGAAAAGAAAGGGCACGATTTTCAGATCGGGCATTCTTACTTTATGAATGACAGCAAGGATCTTGTTAAAAGAATGAATAAGAAAGTTATACCATTATTATTGGAATATTTTATGAATGATAAGAAAGAAGTTGAGGAAATTCTTGAAAAAGCCGGACTTAATGTTGACAAATCAAAATGGCCTTTAGAAATAACCGGAAAGAAGAATGATCAACTTATTTGAATATCAGAATAAGATCAACTATCGGGATAAGGAGAATGAACTTGAAGAGTTTCTGGATGAGATATGGAATAGAAGAGAGAAGAATTCTTATTACAATGCAGAAGAAACGGAAGAAAATAGATTTGAGAGCCAGCGGTTCCTGCAGTTCATACACAGATCAGATGAAATCAAATCAAGTAAATACCTCGGCGTAATTCACTTCGGCGGGGAGAAATTCAATCTGATGCCAAAAATATTTTACCAAGAGGGAAAGGAATACACTTCACATGAGATCACGCAAATTCAGAATCATATACTGTGGTGGCTGAGCTATTGCAGAAAGATCAGATTCCCGAATTATCAGGCGTCACTGGACAACATTAAAAGTGATTTCTTTGAGGTGCTGATATACCTGTTTGCGAAGTACACCCGCGAACTTCTGAACAATTCAATTTACCAGCAATATCAGGAAGTGAGCAGGGAATTATCATTCATAAAAGGAAGGCTGAATATAAATGAATACATAAATGAGAATCTGAGTAAAGGCAGGTGGTATAAACTGAACTGCACTTATGATTCATATGAGATGGACAATGAGTTCAACCGGATCATTAAATATGTTGCGACCCTTTTATTTAACAATACAAATAGCCAGGATAGCAAGAAGCATTTACGTGAAATATTATTCATACTGGATGAAGTTACCGATGAAAGAGCTACTGCTGCGCAGTGCGCCGGGATTAAGTTCAATCCGATGTTTGGAGAATTCGAGACAGTCAGGGATTATTGTCATTTATTTCTATCCAACTGCATTTCATTTGATTACAAGAATGATCTTAAGTTGTTTGCATTTTTACTTCCGATGGAATATGTGTTTGAGGATTTTATTTTTGGGTTTATTGAAAAAGAACTTCCGGAGATAGAAGCCAAATCACAGAGGAGCGATGTTTATCTGGATGAGGATAAAATATTTAATATGAGACCGGATCTGTTTCTGAAGACAAATTCAAAAAGCATAATTGCGGATACAAAATACAAGATAGTTTATTCCGATGAGAAAGATCCGAAGAAGGGAATTTCGCAGAGTGATCTGTATCAGATGACAACTTATGCGATCAGGTTTGATGTTGATGAGATATTTTTATTTTACCCGAATACTGTTATGTCAAATCAGAAATCATTTACAGAACTCATTGTAAAAGACAAACTAGCAGGAGAGAGGGATATTAATATAAAGGCTTATCAGGTGCCTGTTCTTAATAAGGATATATTAAATAAGGAATTGTGGAAAAATACAGAATTAAAAGTAATGTTTGAGGAGACAAGAGAGGAATTGAAGAGGAAGATTGAAAGGATATTGAGTGTTCAGCAATAAGTTTTTGCACAAACCTTCAACCCTGCGCCCATTCCTTGGGAGAGGTGTGAAAATTGGGTTAACTAAAATTTTTCTCTTTTCCAATATCCTGCTAAGAAAGGCTAAGATCACATTCAATGCCAGGGAATGGAAATGAGACAAGATTGGAAACACTTTCTTCCTTAAAAAAAAGATTTGCAGAATATTATTTCAGGATACTCTTTATCAGTATGATTTTTTTTGATTAAAAAATATATGTGAATTTTATTTTTGAATTAGTGTTTTAGGAAATGAAAAGGTTGTTTATTATTACTCCGGAATTTGATAAGCTTTGGAAAGTTGTGAAAAATGATGATGAAGAATTGAGACTTCTTCAAAACCACCTGTTAATTAATCCAAAAGAAGGAAAAGTAATTAGTGGAACAAGCGGGTTAAGAAAACTGAGGTGGAGCTTCAAAGGAAAAGGCAAAAGCGGAGGATTAAGAATCCTTTATCCCGATATAGAAGAAAGTGAAATTATTTTTTTAATTTCCTTATTAAAGAAAAATGAAAAAGAAAATCTTTCGGAATCTGATAAAAAATTGATAAATAAAAATATTAAATTCATAAAGCTAACACTAAAATAAAAATGAATAAAACAAGGACACCAAAAGAAGTAAAAAAAAGTATTTTAAAGGGACTCGATGAAGCTGTTTTGATTTCAAAAATGATTAACAAGCAGAAAAGAATAAGTCAAAAAAATGAAGCTGAAGTCAATACACCAAAATCGAAAAAAAATATTTATGTACGCTCAGAAAAAAAGGAAATGGTTATGGATAAAAGATCAAATTAATCAATAATTTTCCTCCCGATGAGACATTGTTAAAATAATTGTAGTAAAGTATACAGAATAAATAATCGGAGGAAATTGAGTTAATTATTTTACAAAACTGAATTAATTGAAGAAAAAATAAATCAAACATATTGAAACTCCTCTCCCTTAACACAGCCGGTAGATTAAAAAAGATTCATTTACAGATTGAACAAATACTTTCAGAAAATTGTGATGTCTTATGTCTTCAGGAAGTAATTCAGAATACTAAAAAAATATTTTACGAAGAGCTGCCAAAATTTG
>CALMST010000319.1 GCA_937872315.1 uncultured Ignavibacteria bacterium
AAATAATAATTTTAAGATCCGTTCGGTTATATTCACCTACGGATATTTTTTAATTCAACCAAAAAAAGGAGAAAATTAAAATGATTATTATAAGAACGGTTTTCCGATTAAAATTCGGAAAAGCAAAAGAAGCTATAGAACTTTTGAAGGAAGGGAAAAAAATTGCCGCAGAGCAGGGTATAAAATTCGGCAGAACTCTTACAGACATCACTGGTCCTTCATATACCATCGTATTTGAAAATGAAGCTGAAAGCCTTGCAGATTATGAAAATGAATCCGGCAGGATATTTTCAAATGATGAATGGAAAAAGTGGTATCAGAAATTCATTCCTCATATTGAATCGAGTTACAGGAATATCTTCAGGGTTATTGAGACCTGATCCATGTCCGTGATAAAATAATTTTCAATTCCATCTTAATAAAGTGCGATCCCGTCAGTATTCAGTTCCTGACGGGATCTTTTATTTAGTTACTTCAATCCGGGAAAATAAAAAATTTCAGCGGAGTTTATATGGCTGATAAAAAAGATCCGGATCTTTTTTGAAACTTTGTTAACTAAATATTTTAAAAATGTTTAATCCGCAGCTTAATCTGATTTAGATCAATCAATTTTATTAATATTCCGGTGATACTTAAAATTCGTATTACAGACTTTCTGGTGGAAATACCGGAAGTATTCCCGTTTAGTTCATCTTCTTTTTCTGCTGTCCGGTAAAAAAAAATTTTTAAATACAAAAAACCACGGAATAACAAGCAGATCAATGACGATACCGGTTAAGTTGACATATGTCAATTCCTCCGAAGCGGAGCCTGTCAGCTGACCTGATGTCCATAAAGGATAAGCCACTATTAAAAGCCATATAAGTTTGTATGTGAATTGTACCAGAAGCAACGGAATCATTTTTAAAGGATGAAAAATTCCAATTACCGATAACAACGTGAAAGCTGCCCAAAAACTATATGCAACAGCCGGAAGAGGCTTCCAGGCTTCCCGATGAGTGAAAATTTCAGTCCATACTTCTATGCCTAAAAATATAATTATTATAAGATAAAAAGATCTAAGCATATAGAATCGGAACTTAGAAACACCTGTTGACTCATCTACTTTAAACAAATTCCTTAATCCCGGATTTGAATGCTCTTGTTGAGTCTTTTCAGAATTGTTATCCTGATATTGTGCCATGATCTTATTGAAAAATTTGAGATCATATAATATAAAATTTAATAATTACTAACCATATAAATTCTAGCTGATAGTTTTAAACCGGTGTTGTCCAAATTGCTTTTATATAAACATAAAATAGATTCATTTTTAATCTTGCTAACTTTGAGGGTGCTGCCTAAAAAAGAAAATTAAGTTTTACCGCAAAGACACAGTGGCTTAAAGAATCTATTTTTCAAACTATTTTTACTTTGTGTCTTACTGGTAAATTATGACTAATCGGACAATCCCGTAAGACAAAGAAAAATCACCGGCTTTTATAAAGATAAACAGCAGAAAATTCATTTACACTGTCCACGGAAATTTCCTGTTTAAGACGGCTTTCAGAGATTCTCTGACATTTGGTGAATTGATATTTTCGGGGCAGATTAAGAATAATTTGTGTCCGTGGATTTAGTGCAATAGAGGGAGGAACATATTTCTTTATCCCGGAATAATTCATGAACCTGTTAGTAAATTCAATATATCAGGAAATGTAACAAACTAATATAATTCTCCTTTTGCAAACTCAAACGGACCTTTTCAACACGGGAGAATTGACCGGACGAACAACCAATAGTCTGGTATCAATTTCAATTACTCTGACTTTGACTCTGAATACAGCTTTCTGAATATCCGGACTGTATTAATTTCTTTAAATCTTCACATCGGTTCTTTTTATATTATACTTAATTTCAGAAATGAGGGTTTTTAAATTTCTTATACAGTTAAAAAATATTTTTAGTGTTGAATATTTTTAATCTTTCTTAAAAGTTATATTTACAAAAATAATAAAAACCATGTCCGCAATCATATCCTCAAACAAATACGGCAAATCCTGTGTGCGTATTCTGAAAGTTAAGCGATCAGGAAAGATCCATGATATATCCGAACTTACCGTGAATATCATGCTCGAAGGAGATTTTCAATCTGCGCATACCAGAGGCGATAATTCAAAAGTTCTGCCGACAGATACAATGAAAAACACAGTCTATGCCCTTGCAAAAGAAGATCCCGTTAATTCACCGGAAGAGTTCGCACTGCATCTTAGTGAATATCTTTTAAAAAATCATGATCAGGTTACAAAAGTTAGAACAGAGATTTCAGAAAAGCTCTGGAAGAGAATTCATATTGGTGAAGAAAAGATTGATTCGGATCATTCTTTCATAAGCTCGGGTAATGAAAAAAAAATTGTCAGGGTAACTTTGTCTGAAAAAGAAAGATCTGTCACTTCAGGGCTGAATGATCTCCTGGTGCTGAAGACAACTGATTCCGGGTTTGAGAATTTTTATAAGGACAGACTTACTACTCTGAAGGAAACTTCCGACAGGGTTTTTTCTACCAGCATAACTGCTGAATGGATCTATAATAATGAAAATGTGAATTTCAATGAACTACATGACAGTATCCGGAGAATCCTTCTTGAAACTTTTGCGGGTCATAAAAGCTTATCCGTGCAGCATACACTTTATGAAATGGGAAAAAATGTAATAGAAAGCATCAGGGAAACTGAAGAGATTCATATTACCATGCCGAACAAACATTATTTGTTATTTGATCTTGAAAAACTCGGGCTGAACAACGGCAATGAAATTTTTATTCCTACCGATGAACCGTTTGGTTTGATTGATGCTACTGTTAAAAGATCATAAAACATTTTAAATAAATTTTGAATATGATATTATCCGGAGACGCCGGGGCAACAAAGACAGAGCTGGCTTTGTGCAAAGTTCAGAATGGCAAAATTTCCATCTTGCATTCAGAAAGATATTCCAGCGCAGAATTCCGTTCACTCGGTGATATTGTAAAAAAATTTCTAAGTAAAAAAAATATCAATGTTGACTCCGCATGCATAGGAGCTCCCGGACCTAAGATAAAAAAGAAAATTATCTCAACCAATCTACCCTGGATACTGGATGAAAATAAATTATCCCGGAATCTGAATATCAAAAACTTTAAACTCCTTAATGATCTGGAAGCGCTGGCATATTCAATTGAGCAAACAAAAAAAAGTGATCTTATAACTTTACATAAAGGAAAACCGGGAAATGCAAATGATAACATAGCCGTAATAGCGCCCGGAACAGGTCTCGGGCAGGCGGCACTGATATTTGATGTGAGAAGCAATAAATATATAATAGTGCCTGCTGAAGGAGGACATTCAGACTTTGCTCCTTTTAATGATCTTGAATACGGATTATATAAATTTCTGAAAAAAAAGTACGGACATGTAAGCTGGGAAAGAGTCGTAAGCGGAATGGGGATTGTAAATATATATGATTATCTGGCTGCAACCGGAAATTACAAACCGGATAAGAAATTGACCGGAAGATTCAGATCGGAAGATAAAGCAGCGGTGATATCATCTGACGCAAAAGCGGGTAAAAGTAAGATCTGTGTTGATGTGCTGGATATTTTTGTATCCGCTCTCGGAAGACAGGCAGGTAATATGGTCATGAATTTCAAATCAACAGGAGGCGTATATATAGGAGGCAGCATTCCCATGGAGAATATTTCTTTTCTGAAAAAGGAAATTTTTGTTAAGTCATTTTTAAATAAAGGACGACTCAGCTATCTGACGAAAATGACTCCCGTCTATGTAATCTCAGATCAAACATCTTCACTGAAAGGAGCAGCTTACTATTCTCATCTGAATACGGAGTAATATTTAAATATTAACCATTTGTAACAGAAGGAAATGTTAAATCAGTTAGCCGGTTTATCCAATACAATGTAGCATTGATTTAGCATTCCGTATTGACTAATTTTGTGTACTCAAAAATTAAATAACCCAATATACCAGCATTCCCCCCCGCTGATGTTTTTGTAAGGAGGGAATATATTTTTTAATACCACCCAACATATAATAATTAAATGAAAAAACCGGGATTTACAAACTCACTGAATGTTCTATTCGTAAGCATTTTCCTTTTCATTTTCACATTCAGCATTTATTCAGCACAGAGTAACTCACAGCCAAAATATTCCCTGTTAAAAGTCTATATAACAGGCGAACAGGATATTAAAAAGATAAACAGCGAAGGACTTTTCATCGATCATATGGAATCTCATGACGGCTACATAGAGACATGGCTCTCCGAAGATGAAATTGAAATGCTGAGAAGATCCGGCATCAGTTTCGATTTTATTATTGATGACTTTCAGAAATATTACGAGGATAATAACAAGATGTCCTCCGCCGAGATGGAAGCAGCTATGCTGACAGCCTATGAACAATTCAATATCAGCCATTCGATCTACGGAACAATGGGAGGATATCTGACTTTCGCTGAAGTAGTAAACAAACTCGATTCAATGAGGCTCGAATATCCGGGACTTATATCTCAAAAGTTTTCCATCGGAAACACTGTTGAAAACAGACAGATGTGGACTGTCAGAGTTTCAAATAATCCAAACACAACTACCGGCAGACCGGAAGTTTGGTTCCATTCGCTTATACATGCCCGGGAGCCGATGAGTATGGAACAGAATATATTTTTTATTTACTGGCTTCTTGAAAATTACAATACTGATCCTATAGCAAATTACATACTGAGTAACCGTGAATTATACTTCACACCGGTGTTTAATCCCGACGGATATGAATATAACCGTTCTACAAATCCGAACGGAGGCGGTTTCTGGAGAAAAAACAGAAAGCTTAACAGCGGCACAACATACGGGATAGATCTTAACAGAAACTTCGGTACTTATGAATTCTGGAATTCAACCAATAATGGTTCGTCTACTACACCATCATCTGATACTTACAGAGGTACTTCACCGTTTTCAGAAATTGAAACTCAGAATGCGATGAACTTTGTCAATTCAAGAAATTTCAAGGGTATATTAAGCTACCACACTTACGGTAACTATCTTATCAGACCCTGGGGTTTTGTAGATGCTCCCTGTCCGGATGAAAACATTTTTCAGAATCTTTCACAGGACATGGTCATAAATAATCATTTCACACTTGGAAGAGCAAATCAGACCGTTAACTATGGTGTGAGAGGTGTTACAGATGACTGGTATTATAATGATTCGGGACATGCATCAGCCATTGCCATGACACCGGAGGTTGGTACCAGTACAGACGGATTCTGGCCGCTTCAGTCAAGGATCGTACTTCTGGCTGCAAGCACTTTATCACAGAATATTTATTTTGCTCTTTCCTGCGGTCCTTATGTGGAGCCGGTTAAGACAAATCTCGATAAAGATCAATACAATGCTGGCGAGTCAGGTTATTTTAAAGTTGACTATAAAAACAAAGGACTTATGAATGCGCAGAATGTAAAAATTGAATTAACTTCTCAGAATCCACTGCTTAATATACAAAGCGGAGCTGTTACAATACCTGATATGAATTCATTTTCAGCAGACAGTGTTAACTTTAATTTCACTGTTTCATCTTTGACAACTGTTAATACTGCGCTCAAAGCTACTCTGACCATAAAGCTTGATAACATTAATACCATTTATACCCGGGATGTTTTTATACCTGTGGGAAGCGGCAACATTATTTTTCTTGACAGCGCTGAAAACGGACTTTCGAGATGGACTGCAACCGGAGGCTGGGGACTTTCCACTTCACTTCCACATTCCGGAAATAATTCTTTTTCAGACAGTCCGACAGGTAATTATTCCAACACGACAACTAGATCTCTGACTCTTTCTGTGCCTTTGAATGTATCAGCCAGCCCTGTTTTAAAACTTAGCTACTGGTTTAAACATACTATTGATACACTTGATAATGCATATACGGATATTTCAAATGATAACGGAGTTACATGGACTTCACCGAGGTTTTATAATAAAACAGCCGGTAACTGGACAAAAGAAGTTATAGATATTTCAGAATTAGCCGGTGGTTCTTCGTCACTTAAGATAAGATTCTCGATGATCAGTAACGGAGCAGTAACGGCTGACGGTATTTATATTGATGATATAAAATTGACAGGATATAACGTAACTCCTACCGGAATCTCTGTCAGTAATGAAATACCTGTTCAATATTCTCTTTCCCAGAATTATCCGAATCCTTTTAATCCATCCACTGTAATAAGTTATCAGGTAAAGGATCAGGACTTTGTAACTTTGAAGGTTTACAATCAGCTTGGTAAAGAAGTAGTCACTCTCGTAAATGAGGATCAGGCTGCCGGAACTTATTCAGTAAATTTTGACGGAAGCAGATTATCCAGCGGTTTGTATTATTATAAAATTCAGAGCGGTGATTTTACAGATACTAAAAAAATGCTGCTTGTGAAATAAGTTCAGGAAATATTTTCCATGTTTTATAAAAAGCCGGATCTTACAAATCCGGCTTTTTATTAAAAACTTTTCACTTCATTTTCAATTTATGTTTTCTATTTTAAATCCATGGATAATGAATTTGTAAAGATCTGTAAGACTTCGGAAATATACAGCCGCAAAGGTAAACGTTTTCAGCTTGATGATGAAAATGAAATAGCCGTTTTCAGAGTCGGGGAGAATTATTACGCTGTGGATAACATCTGCCCGCATAATCACACTACACAAATGTATGAAGGATATATCGAAGATTTGTATGTAGCTTGTCCTGTTCATGGATATCAGTTTCATCTTGAGACAGGCGAACAACCGTCTAAGATGGGCTGCAGACTCAGAACTTTTGAATTGAAATTAGAAAATGAATGGATATATGTAAAGAAGCCGGCAGAAAAGAGATTCGACTTTGACTTTGATGAGGAATGAACCAGAATGACGGCTATGATCAGTGCTTATATACTGTGTTATTTAAACTTTCAAACAAGCCGGATCAATGATGCTTCACAGATTGAAGATCTATAAATAAACAATTGATGCTATTTGAATGAGAATATTACAAATATTATAAAACAAAAATGTATAGAAGCCGGCTTTATAAAAGTGGGGATCTCTAAAGCTGAAGAATTGAAGGAAGAGGGAAGTTATCTTAAACAATGGCTTGACGGCAATATGAATGCCGATATGAAATGGATGAATAATACTTTTGAAAAAAGGGTCAGCCCCGGACTTGTACTTAGTGAAGTTAAGTCAGTTATATCACTTGCATTTTTATATGACACGCCATTTGCACACAAAGAAGATCTTAACATTCCGAAAATATCCCGTTATGCCTGGGGGGAAAGAGATTACCATAAGATTATAAAAAAAAAGCTCAGAATTCTTTGTCCTGAAATTGAACGGTTGCAGGAAAATTTAAAGACCAGAGCTTACATAGACGATGGTCCCGTGATGGATAAGGCGTGGGCTGTCAGGAGCGGCATAGGCTGGATGGGAAAACATACCAATGTTATCAATAAGGAATTCGGAAGTTTTTTCTTTATTGCAACAGTTTTGACAAATGCAGAGCTTGAATATGATGAACCAGTCGAAGATCTCTGCCGCGGATGTTCGATTTGTGTAAGCTCGTGTCCGACGGGTGCTATTCACGAAGAATATTCAGTCGATGCTAATTTATGTATTTCATATCAGACAATAGAAAACAGAAATGAAATACCCGGAGAAATTGATCTGAGCGGATGGATATTCGGCTGTGATATTTGTCAGGATGTATGTCCGTTCAATGACAATAAATTTTTTACTGACAATGAATTATTCTTTCCGCGGAAAGAAATATTCGGCAAAAGCGCTGAAGAATTTTTATCCCTGGATGAAGAATCATTTAACAAATTGTTTGAGGGAACACCTGTCAGAAGGACTAAATATAAAGGATTCATCAGAAATATTAAAAAACTAAAAAAATAAAAATAATTACTCACATGAAAAAAAATCTTTTAATTGTTTTGCTATTTGCTTTATTCTCTTTCCCGGCGGGATTTGCATTTTCAAAAAGCGAAAACAGATCATCCGCACTGGAAGAATGGACCGGGGTCTGGAGCGGGAAGCTTGATGTTAGAACTTCAGACGGAAAATCAAGCACAGTGGAAATGACATTAACCATAGAAGAGACCGGTACACCCGGAGAATGGAAATGGATCACTAACTACGGCGGGAATTTATCCAAAGACTACATTTTAAAAACAGTGGATCCTGAAAAAGGATTATATTTACTCGATGAAAACAACTCTATTGTACTGGATTATTTTTTTTCTGACAATGCTTTTTATAATATGTTTTCAGTACAGAAGAATATTTTATTTTCAAAATACCTGATGTCAGACGGTGAAATTCATTTTGAAGTAATCTCAGCACCAATCCATTCACCAAATGTAACCGGAAACGAAAGTGATGAAACCGGACTTGTTGATTCATACCCTGTTTATGCGGTTCAGAAAGCAGTTCTAAGGAAACAGTGACACATTAAGAAATCATTAACTACGTATCATTCAAAATATAGTGAAACTTTCATTTTTCATATTCGTCTATACTACCATAAGTTTTTTAAAACAATTTTAAGGAGTTAAAAATCATGAAAGCCCAGAAAGTTTTATTTACAATTTTAGTTTTATCAATGTTCTTTTTAGTTTCAGGGTATTCAAAAGCTGACGGAGGATCCGGAAACAAAACAGCAGAACTGAATACACAGATAATACAGGAAGTAAAAGAAGTCCTGAAAATTCCTTACCTGAAATTTGAAAGTAAAGATCTTAACGGAAGAGTAAGTGTTGTTACTGAAGTTGAAAAAGACGGCAGAATAACATTTAAAAGCATTAAAGGAATAAATGAGGATCTGGTCGAGAATGTAATTGCAAAATTAAATTCTCTTAATCTGTGGACCGGTAGTGACTATTCCGGTAAAGAATTTACATACAGCATAAAATACAGCAACTGATCTTTTACCTTTTGTCGGATCATTAAACAACCCTCAAAAAGCCCTGCAGGAATTATCCGGCAGGGCTTTGTATTTAATATCCGGATTTAATCATATTAATGTTTATTTCAAAATCATATTTTAGAAAAAAAGCTTATTATGATAAAATATTTTCTGTTTACCTTAGTGTTATTTATTTATACAGATCCGTCTATTGCACATGATTCCTCTAAGGAAAAAGATTCATCAGAAACAAAATGGTCAGGATCAATTACCGGATCCGGACTTTATCAGTCTGGGAACACAAATAAATTTCTGATACAGGGAAGAGGTGAATTAAAACGGGTTAACAAAAAACTCGAAATGATACTTAATGCTTCCGGGGATTACGGAGAAAACAAAGGAGCCAAAGATGATAACTCATATTACGGTTCTCTGACCGCAGATCTTTTTTATGACAATATATTCTCACCGTTTGTCCTTCAGTATCTTGAATACACTTTCGGGAAGGGAATTGATCTGAGGTCTCAGACAGGCGGCGGACTTAAATATTTGTTTGTCCCAGAAGACAAACACAAATCATCTGTTTCACTTGCTCTGATCTATGATTATCTGAAACTGGTTGAAAAGCCCGGAAACACTCAGTCTAAGGAAGCGAGATTTTCATTTCGCCTGAAAACAAAACAGAAGCTGTTTGATGATAAACTTATTTTCAATTTTGTATTTCTGTTTCAGCCTGTTGTTGATGAATGGTCCAATTCAAATAAATTCTTAAACACCACTCTTGAGATACCGCTGACGAATTTATTCAGTCTGAACGTTATTTATAATTACACCTTTGATAATATTGTTTCGGTGGGAAGAAAACGTGCGGACAATAAACTGACATTCGGCGCGGGTTTATACTTTTAAGCAATAAGATCTTTGGATATTTTTTTTACTGAATCACATCCGCTCAGAGCCATTGCAATATCAAGTTCATTTCTGAATATCTCAAGAACTGCTGAAACACCGGCTTGTCCGTCAGCACCAAGTCCCCATAGAACAGGTCTTCCGGTCAGAACTGCCTTAGCTCCTAGAGCAACTGCTTTCAATATATCTGTTCCTCTCCTTATACCTCCGTCAAGTAAGATCTCAATTTTACCGTTTACCGTGTCTGAAACTTCCGGAAGCACATCAATTGTCGCACGGCTGGTATCAAGCTGTCTGCCGCCGTGATTGGAAACAACAATCCCGTCAGCTCCGTGCAGAACAGCCAGAGCCGCGTCTTCTTTACAGGCGATTCCTTTTATTATTACAGGCAGGTTTGTGATAGATTTTAACCATTCAATGTCTTTCCAAGATAATGACGGGTCAAGGTGATTCTGTACATAACCGGCAAGACCGGAATCATCGATCACAGGAAGTTTATCTTTATTTAATGGGAGTAAATTTTTAACGGACAGACCTTCGGGCAGGTTAAATTTATTTCTAACATCTCTTTCTCTTGTACCGAGCACAGGAGCATCTACTGTTAAGACCAAAGCCTTGCACCCTGCTTTTGTAATTCTTTCAACTAGTTCTTTCGTTACAGCTCTGTCTTTGTAAACATAAAGCTGAAACCACACAGGGCCGGGAGTTGCTTTTACTACATCTTCAACATCTGAATTTGAAAGTGTGCTTAAGATCATAATTGTACCGGCAGCTCCCGCAGCTTTAGCGGTTGCAACTTCGCCATCGGGATGAGCCATTTTATGAAAGGCTGTCGGCGCAATTATCAGGGGCATTGAAATTTTCTGACCAAGTACTTCCGTTGACAGATCTCTTTTACTAACATCAATAAGGACCCTGTACTTCAGGAATATTCTTTTAAATGCCTCTATGTTTTCTGAAAGAGTGATCTCATCGTGAGAGCCGCTGCGGTAATAGTCATAAGCCATCTGAGTCAGCTTATCTCTGGCGATTATTTCAAAATCATAAATGTTAATAGGGATCACTCTATATATTATATATTAGTTTTTTAATAAATCAAAAATCAATAACAATACGGATAATTCATATCTCTGCCGCGGATCATAACTCGTAAAACATTACACCGCGGCAGATTATAATTTATAATTTGTAATTTAAAATTATTTACTGCTCTTAAGACTTGCTCTTGCAGCTGCGAGTCTTGCTACAGGAACTCTGAATGGCGAACAACTCACATATTCAAGTCCGAGTTCTTCGCAGAAATCAATTGAATCTGGTTCACCGCCGTGCTCTCCGCAGATTCCAAGCTTAATATCAGGTCTTGTCTCACGACCTTTTTCAACTGCCCATTTCATAAGCATTCCGACTCCTTCTGTATCTATTGATTCAAATGGATCCCTCTTCATTATCTGAAGTTCCCTGTAATCCGGGAGAAATGAGCCTGCATCATCTCTTGAAATTCCGAATGTCATCTGAGTCAGATCATTTGTACCGAAAGAGAAAAACTCGGCATTTTTAGCGATCTTATCTGCCACCAAAGCAGCTCTGGGAATCTCTATCATCGTACCGACTTTATATTTGAATTTTAATTTCTTCTCTTTCATTACTTCGGCAGCTACTCTTCTTACAATTTTTTCCTGCTCGATGAATTCTTTCTCATTACCAATCAGCGGGATCATGATCTCAGGATAAACTTTCTTACCTTCTTTAATGACTGTTGCAGCTGCTTCAAATATAGCTCTTGCCTGCATTTCAGTTATTTCCGGAAAAGAAATTCCAAGTCTGCATCCTCTGTGTCCGAGCATTGGATTAAATTCTTTTAAAGCATTCAGCTTATATTTTATTTCATCTACTCTTGTACCTATAAGTTCAGCAAGTTTAGTGATTTCATTTTCAGTATGCGGAAGGAATTCGTGCAAAGGCGGATCAAGTGTTCTTATTGTTACAGGTAAACCTTTCATCACCCTGAATATTTCAGTAAAGTCTTTTCTCTGATATGGAAGGATCTTTGCCAGAGCATTTTTTCTTCCATCGGTACTGTACGCAAGTATCATTTCTCTTACGGCATCAATTCTGTCTCCACCGAAGAACATGTGTTCCGTTCTGCAAAGTCCGATTCCTTCAGCGCCGAAAGCAATAGCATTTTCACACTGATCAGGCTGATCGGCATTTGTACGGATATTCATTCTTCTGTATTTGTCCACCCACTTCATAAAAGTGGAATAGTAATAATAAGGTTTAGATTTTTTTGGTGAAAGAGTTTTATCAATAAGCACCTGCAATATCTCAGATGGTTTTGCCTGTAGTTTGCCGGCAATGACTTCTCCTGTAGAACCATCAATGGAAATAAAATCTCCCTCATGAATTACTTGCTGTTTTCCTTTTACTTTGAGTGTCTTTAAAAGATAATCTATATCAAGTGAACCACAGCCGGCAACACAGACCTTTCCCATCTGTCTTGCAACAAGAGCAGCGTGAGAGGTCATACCACCCCGGGAAGTAAGAATTCCTTCAGATGCACTCATTCCCCTGATGTCTTCAGGTGATGTCTCTATCCTGACAAGAATGACCTTTTCTCCTCTTGCATTGGCGTTAACGGCATCGAATGAATTAAAATAAACTTTTCCCGACGCAGCTCCAGGACCGGCATTCAAACCGGTAGCAAGTAATCTTCCGTCTCTTACAGCTTCTTCCTTTTCAGAGGTACTGAATATCGGCCTGAGCAACTGGTTAAGCTGTTCAGGATCAACTCTCATAACCGCTTCTTTTTCTGTAATTAGTTTTTCCTTTACCATATCAACGGCGATCTTTACAGAGGCATATCCTGTTCTTTTTCCTACACGGCACTGAAGCATATACAGTTTTTCTTCCTGAATGGTAAACTCAACATCGAGCATATCGCGGTAATGTTTTTCGAGATTTTTTCTCACCTGCTCGAGTTGTTTGTATATTTTCGGTTTTGCTTTGCTAAGATCGGAAATAGGCAGAGGAGTTCTTGTACCTGCAACAACGTCTTCACCCTGCGCATTCATCAGATATTCACCATAAAATTTATTATCTCCATTTGACGGGTTTCTTGTAAACGCAACACCTGTTCCCGAAGTCTCACCGAGATTACCAAATACCATTGACTGAATGTTTACCGCTGTTCCCCATTCCACAGGAATATTATTCAATGCTCTGTAAACCTCAGCTCTGTCATTCATCCAGGAGCGGAATACTGCCCCGATTGCTCCCCACAATTGTTCCATCGGATCATCCGGAAAATTTTTTCCGGTATCTTTTTTTATTTCAGCTTTGAATTCTTCAATAAGTTCTTTCAGATCATTCACATCAAATTCTATATCATTTGTTATTTTTCTTGCTTTCTTTTTGCGCTCTATGATCTCTTCAAAAGGATCAACCTGATGCTTGTCCTTCGGTTTAAGATCCATTACCACATCACCGTACATCTGCACAAATCTTCTGTACGAATCATATACAAATCTTTCATTTCCTGATTTCTTGATCAGACCCTGAACTGATTTTTCGTTTAATCCCAGATTAAGAACGGTATCCATCATACCCGGCATGGAAGCTCTTGCGCCTGAGCGGACACTCAGAAGCAGCGGATTTTTTTCATCACCGAATTTGCATCCCATGTCTTTCTCAACTTTCTTAAGCGCTGCTTCAACTTCCTTTTTTAACTCCTTAGGATATTTTTTATTGTTTGCATAATAATAATTACATACTTCCGTTGTGATCGTAAATCCCGGAGGGACCGGAAGATTAATGTTTGTCATCTCAGCAAGGTTAGCACCTTTGCCTCCGAGAAGCGATTTCATTTCAGATTTACCTTCAGCTTTTCCATTACCAAAGTAGTACACGTATTTTTTTGACATATTATATATTTTATAGATTGGATAAATAGAATTGTTTGTAAGATTAGTAAATTATATCAGATTTGAAATTCAATAATACAGTGCTTTTTAAAGAATTTTCAGTATTGTTGTATAGTTTTCTTTACAAATTGAAATTGTTGACTGCATATTCTTTCCTTCCAATCGGTTCAGTTTGAAATACAAAATATCCCTTAAATACAAACTTGAAAAAACATTCATAATAAGACAGATTGCATAAACTATTTTTTATTTGAGCGACGATAATACTTCTCCGGAAGAAATACAAAAACCTGATCCTTATTCCACACTCAGATTCTGGGAATTCAGGAATTTCACGTTAGCAAGATTATTCATAACTATTGCCTCACAGATGCAGGCAGTCATTGTCGGATGGCAGATATACGAGATCACCAAAGATCCGTTGTCACTTGGAATGATCGGACTTGCTGAAGCAATTCCATCAATTAGTGTGTTGCTTTTTGCGGGACATATCACTGATACAAATGACAGAAAGAAGATTGTAATGTATTCTGTAATCCTGATGTCGCTATGTTCCATCCTTCTTTTGATTATATCCACTGACACTATTGATATCTTTGCTTCGAATAAAGTTACTGCAATGTATGCAGCCATTTTCCTGAGCGGAATAGGAAGAGGATTTTCGGCTCCGTCCTTTTTTGCATTTGTGTCTCAGCTCGTCCCAAAAGATATTTTACCTAATGCTATTACATGGAACACGACAACCTGGCAGACAGGAGCTGTAAGCGGTCCGGCTATCGGTGGTTTGCTTTATGGATTTATAGGAGCAACAAACTCTTATTCTACCATTGTATTTTTCTGGATTCTGGCAATAATTTTAATTGCTCCTATTGCAAAAAAACCTATACCGGAAGCCCTGTCCATAATGTCACTTAAGCAAAGACTTACAATAGGTTTAAAATTTATTTTGGAAAGGAAGATTATACTCGGCGCAATTTCACTGGATCTGTTTGCAGTTCTATTCGGCGGAGCTGTTGCATTGCTGCCGATATTTGCGGGTGAAATTTTACTTGTCGGTCCTCAGGGACTCGGAGCTCTAAGAGCTGCTCCGTCAATAGGAGCAGTAATCATGGCTGTTTACATGACAAGACATAAGATCACAAAAAATGCCGGACGAAATTTGCTTGTTGGCATATTTGGTTTCGGGATCTGTATTATAGTTTTCGGTTTATCTGAGAATTTTTATCTCTCATTAACTATGCTGGCTCTAAGCGGAGCATTTGACAGTGTGAGTGTAGTGGTGAGAAGTACTATTATCCAGCTTATGACTCCGGATAATATGAAAGGAAGAGTCTCTGCTGTAAATAGTATCTTCATCGGTTCATCAAATGAGATAGGTGCTTTCGAATCCGGTGTGGCGGCAAAACTTTTAGGAACAGTTCCGTCAGTGATATTCGGTGGTGTTATGACTTTGATTATAGTATCATTTGTAACTGTAGCTTCACCTGCTTTAAGAAAACTAAAGTTATGATTTTTTATTTTATTTGATCGGGTGTAGGAAGCTCTTCCATTTCCATTTCTGCTTTCAAAGGTTTTAACTTCTCAAGATTCTCATCTGCCGAATCAGTAAAATAACTGAAGACATTTTTGTCATTATCATCCGGGAGTATAACAGGCATTCTTGTATGTATCCTTTTCATGAAAACATTCGGTGAAGTTGTGATAAGGGTGAATTCATTTATACCTTCCTTATTCTTCCAGTAAAGTCCCGGAACGAGAAACATTTTTCTGTTGACCAAAGTAATTTTCGTCTTAAGCTTTCTCTTTTGGCCTATATCCTGCCATTCATAAAATCCGAACATTGGTATAAGTATTCTGTTCTTATTAAAAGTATTTTTCCAGAAGGGTTTTGCTGCAATGGTATCATCACGTGAGTTGAATATTAACGGGGACTTTTTTTCCGGACTGAAGCGAATTCCCCATTTCATTTTCGTAAGAAATTTTTCACCTGCGTCATAAGAGATGACAGGAATATTATGGGTTAATATAGCTTCATAATCTCTTTTATATTTTCTTTCGTCATCAAGTTCTTCATCAATCTCTTCTTCAAGATCTTCCTCATTTTTATCGATCTCGTCAAACAATCTTATTTTCAGGTCTTCATTATAAACTTCTTCAATGATCTTTCTTAATCCGGAAAGCTTTCCGGCTGTGATGAATTGTCTGCACATAATTTTATTTTTCTCAAATATAATTATTTTACATTTTTAAAGAACGTAAATTTTAATTTGAATAGAGTTTCAAATTAAAGTATTTTGAAAAAGTTTTACTACTAAGTATTTTGATAAATTTTCACCACAAAGCCACTAAGACACAAAGAAGGTTATGGTTTTATATATTAGTGCAAAATAATATAAAATATACAAAACATTTTACTTTGTTCTTTAGCATCCGGACTGAAAAAATTTACAATATTTAAAATCAAATCAGGTTTAGCTGTGACGGAATTGGATGCTAAAAGAAGTTTGTTTTAAAACTTTTTTACTTAGTGTATTAGTGGTAAAATAAACTCTCTAACTAATTGAAATGAAAATTAATTTTAATTTACACAATACAGTTTATTCCTGCGATACTTCAAAGCCAATTGAGATTTCCATTCCGGTGATGTTCAACAGTGAACAGCCAAACACATACAACGTTGACAAAGCTACTGCAAATGCTTATGAAGCCGGGGATTTTATCGGAGATACAAGACGCGGAGGAGGATGCAACTTTGAAGAGTACAGGATCATTCCCCACTGCAACGGGACTCACACCGAATGTGTCGGGCATATTTCACTGGAGCGAATTTCAGTTAATGAAATACTTAAAGAGTCTTTTTTTTTATCAAAACTTATCACTGTAACTCCCGAAAAAGCAACTGATACAATTGATAATTATTCACCCGATAAAAATGAAAACGATCTTATAGTTACGCGTAAATTGCTTCAGGAAAAATTAGAAGAAACCAAAACACATTTTCCTGATGCACTGGTTATAAGAACATTACCAAATGATGATTCGAAGAGATCAAGAAACTATATGGAAAACCTGCCTCCGTTTTTTTCACTTGAGGCAATGGAATATATCCGCAGTTTAAATGTTCAGCATCTGCTGATTGACATACCATCCGTGGACAGGACGTTTGATGAAGGAAAACTTTCAACGCATCACATATACTGGGGAGTCGAACAGGGTTCACATGAAGTCAGTAAAAAAAAACATTCTCTTAAAACTATAACTGAAATGATCTATGTTCCGGAAAAAATAACAGACGGTGATTATCTGTTGAATATTCAGATCCCGGATTTTGTTGCAGATGCGGCGCCGAGCCGGATTTGTTTATTCAGATTGATGAAACAGGGATGATAAACAGATTATATTCACTTGAAGGGATCTGGAAAGGAAGCGGTACCGCACGTTTCCCGACAATTGAAACCATTGAATATTTTGAAGAGCTGGAATTCAGATTTACGGGAGATGATGAATCTATGAGATTTGAGCAGAGATCCTGGCACATAATAAATAATCAGAAAGGTAAACCTCTTCATTTTGAATCCGGTTTTATCATCGCAGGTTCTGATGGTAGTTTTGAGCTGCTGAATGCACAGAACAGCAGCAGGGTGGAGGTCCTGAAATGTATAGATCTGAAAATTGAAAACTTTAAAACAGAGCTGACATTTGAATCAAAATATTTTGGAAATGATGAAAGAATGATAAAGACTCAAAGAGAATATTTTATAAACGGAAATAAACTTTCCTTCAGAATGTGTATGGCTACAAACAACACTCCTCAGTTTCAGGAACATCTGAGATCCGTTCTTGAGAAAGCGTCAGCATAATGAGCCGGATAAGTTATGCTTATTATAAAGTAGAAATGCTTTTATAATTTTTGTAATTTGTAAAAACAACATAAATCATAAATAATAATTTGAATTTTCAAAACGACTTTTCATTCGTACAGGCATCGGATGCATCTGATCCTTTAAGAAGTTACAGAGATAAATTTTACATTCCAAAAAAAGAAAACGGTGAAGATGTAATATATCTGGGCGGTAATTCACTTGGTCTTCAGCCGAAAACACTCAGAGCATATATAGAACAGGAATTACTCGACTGGGAAAAGATAGCGCTTGCTGGGCATTCCCAGGCAAAAAATCCCTGGCTTCCTTATCATGAATTCCTTACGGAGCAGACTGCGCGGCTCGTCGGCGCAAAGCCCGAAGAAGTTGTTAACATGAATTCACTCACGACAAATCTTCATTTACTGTTTGTATCTTTTTACAGACCTGATGCAAAAAAATACAAGATCTTAGTTGAAGCAAAATCATTTCCTTCAGACCATTACGCCGTCCAGTCTCAGATAAAATTTCACGGCTATGATCCTGAAGATGCTTTAATTGAAATACATCCCAGGGAAGGCGAAGACATTATAAGGACAGAGGACATTGAAGAGATGCTGGAAAAAGAAGGTGACTCGATAGCTCTTATCTGGATTGCCGGTGTGAATTATTATACAGGACAGGCATTTGATCTTGAACGGATCACGAAAGCCGGGCATGAGAAAGGCTGTAAAGTCGGTTTCGATCTTGCTCATGCCGCGGGAAATCTTGTAATGGAGCTTCACGACTGGAAAGTGGATTTTGCGGTCTGGTGTAATTACAAATATCTGAATGCAGGACCCGGCGCAATAGGCGGAGCATTTGTGCATGAAAAATATCTGAAGGATCAGACCTTACCTAAATTTCTAGGCTGGTGGGGACACGATAAAAAGACCAGATTTCTAATGGATCATAAATATATTCCAATCGAAACCATAGAGAGCTGGCAGTTAAGCAATCCGCCAATTCTCATGCTGGCATCGCTGAAAGCATCACTTGATATTTTTGATGATGCGGGCATTAAAAATCTGAGAAAAAAAAGTGAGCAGCTTACAGGCTATCTGGAATATCTTATAAACGAAAATTCTGACAAAGATTCTTTTAAGATCATAACTCCTTCTGAAATGAACCAAAGAGGCTGTCAGCTTTCTTTAAGAATAAAAAATAACGGCAAGGATCATTATGACAGACTGATGAAAAAGAATGTAGTGTGTGACTGGCGGGAACCTGATGTGATCAGAGTAGCTCCCGTACCGCTTTATAATACTTTTGAAGACCTGTGGAATTTTGTCGATATATTAACCTGCAGCGGTTAAAGCTTTAACAATTAAAATGAATTCTGATGTATAAACTAACCGCAAAATATTATGATAAGATCTATCACTTTAAGAATTATAAAAAAGAGAGTGAGAAGGTCAGATCATTAATAAAGAAATACAAAAAGTCAGATGGAAATGAAATGCTTGATGTTGCCTGCGGAACGGGCGGGCACATTCCTTATCTTAAAGATCATTTTAACATTACAGGTTTGGATCTGGATAAAGATATGTTAAAGGAAGCGAGAAAAAAGCTTTCGGGCATAAAGTTTGTAAATGGAGATATGAGGACTTTTAAGATCAAGAATAAATTTGATGTAATAGTCTGTTTGTTTTCTGCCATCGCATATATGCACACAAATGCGCAACTGCAAAAAGCTATAAAGAATTTTTCCGGTCATCTGAAAGAAGGAGGTATGATGATAATTGAAGGATT
>CALMST010000320.1 GCA_937872315.1 uncultured Ignavibacteria bacterium
ATTGTGTATTGTGTATTGTGTATTGGTTTCGCCGGAAAATGGAATTTCCTTTTTTGAATTACACAGATCATATTGATTTTATGATTTTAAATCTGCTGTTTATTGCCTCTTTCAATTTCCTTTCTCTCAGGTCCGGTCTTTCCCCGCACATTCAAAATCATAGTAACATATAAAGATCATTGATCTTCATAGACTGATTTTATAAATAAAAAAGCCATACATTTCAATTTATTAAATACCAACCGCTAACTCAATTGCCTCTACCAGCGTCATCTTCCTCCCCTCTTCCCGGTAATGCTCAAATTCATCTTTTCTTAATTGTTCCTGAAGCATTACAAATAACGAATCTTTTTTATTTTGCTCATCCCACTTTTCATTTCTAAGTTCTGTCTGAGCCAGAACTGCTGCTTTTACGGCATCATCAGCATTTTCATAAGCGCAGCAAAAAGCATCTCCGACTATTTTAAATACAAAACCGTTATAAGATTCAACCGCATTCCTCAGAATTTTATCGTGCTTTTCCAATGCAGAAGAAAGTTTCTCCGGAAATTCCTGTGAAAGTTTTGTACTGCCTTCGATGTCTGTGAAGAGAAATGTTATGTTACCGTCTGCATTCATTTGATTCAGCTTTTATTAATCTCAATTTTCAGATTTATTTTTAATTTTCAACTGTCAGTAATCTGTTATCAATCATAAACTTAAATGTTAAATTTCACTTTCAATCCTTATCTCCTTATTTTTTTTTGCTAAATATTCTTTTATCCATTTTTCAGCTTTGTGATGAAACGGAACAAGGAAAGCAGCTATGCTAACTAATCCGAACAGCATTAGTATTGGTCTGTGATGAGTCAGCTCGCCTAATAACGGATGCAGTATCAGATTCACAAATTCAAAAACAATAAGCAAAGCCAGGACTCCGAAATATTCTATTCTTTCGGGATTTGAGATCAGTTTGTGGCTGAAAAGCATGTAAAGTATAACCAAAGTTATAATTACCAAAGCAAGCGACAAATATTGTAATTGAAGATGGCGTTGTTTTTCTTCTTCAATCTTCTTTGCATCCTCTTCCATGATGCGGATCTTCTCATTAAAAGCGATCGCCTGGATTTTATCAATATTCCGCTTACTGAATATCTGATCACTGAGCAGCATTTCTATTTTTGAATAATGATATGCGCTGTCAACATTGTTCATTTTATCAAAAACCTGTCTGAGATAGCCCGCTCCCGCCATCTTAATATAAATATCATTATCAGATTCAGCCAGAGACATCAATTCCCATGACTGATCATATGCTTCGGTTAACTTATTGTTTTTTAGAAGAAACTCTATATAACTTTCATGGAATTTCAATTTTTCTTCGGGATTTTCTACAGAATCCGAAAGCACTAATGCCTTATTGAAAAAATCCTGAGCCATTTCATCATTGCCCATCATTCCGTAAACAGTGCCGTTTAAATATAATGAGGCAAATTCAAAAAGAATGCCTCTGGTTCGTCTGCTTGTTTCCAGAAGTTCCTGCGCATATTTCAAAGCTGAATCTTTTTGATCTTCAAGAATATAATACTGTGTCAGATTTCTCTGATACTGAATCAGCATGTAATCATAATAAGGAAAAGCTTTGTCAGGTAAATTTTTTCCGCCTATAATAATGTTATCATAAGCTTCTTCATAACTGTGAAGATTAAAGTAAACAAGTGAAATGTCAAAATACAAAGAACTGATCCTGCGTTTATCATCAGACTTTTCAGCTAATGGAATTGCTTTGATTAGATATTCCAGTGAGGTCATGTTATCTCCTTTATTAAAAAAATAGATACCGATGAGATTGTAACTTACTGCAAGTAATGAATCATTATTCAATTGTTCCGCTATCCTCAACATCTCCACACAGGTGGCGGAGTCAATTTTTTCCGCCTGAAAATTTCTGATGTCCGCAATTCTGTTAAGAATATGAAAACGTTCTTCCGGCACTGAAGTGTTTTTTAAAGCATTTTCAAGACTGTCTGTTAACTTATACTGAGCTAAAATGGTCTGAGAAGATATAAATAAAAAAAAGATAAATATATTTTTTGTCATGCTGAAATTATACAGATACTTTGATTTTAAACTAAGATTTAAGATTAAAAAAATGATTAATGAAAATTAAATTTCTGTGAAACAACTTAAAGATATCATTATCTTTTATTAATTTTTAACCGGATAATGCATAATTTACATATTATATCTTAAAAGATATAAATAAAAATTGACCATTTTTCTTTTGCTTTCAGTGCTGTGCAAAACATATTTAAATTATTTGAAGGTATGAATCCAATACATTATAAAAATTTTCAGGAGGTGGAATTAAATAACCCGCATGTGATAAATTATCTGTTGTTATTCAGGGAATCTTCTAAAAGCAATAATATCCTTTACGGGACATACATCAGCGATCTTACAGGCGGAAGTGAGTTGAAATTTTTGCCGCCAAAGCGAATGAATTTCCGGCAATTTATTTTTATAACCGGCGGGGGATTTTTCTTTGCCGGTTTTCTTTTGATCTTTCAAAAGAAAGCCGGTTAGATTTTTATATATTAGATAAAGAGTAATTTTTATTAATCGTTTTGGACACCTTTAAAAAGGAATCTATCAAGAGAAAATAAAATACCTTTGAGT
>CALMST010000321.1 GCA_937872315.1 uncultured Ignavibacteria bacterium
GTTTCCAGCGGCAAATCCGGTTTGAGCGTTTATGAATTTAACTGAATTAAGTGTACTTCCCTGAGGAAGCGGATTCTGCCAGAACCAGCTGCTTTGAGAATATGAATCTGAAATTGTTCCTAAACTCAAAATTAACAATAAAAAAAAATTTTTCATTTTTTATAATTTTTACCCCCGTCAGAGTCCCGCGATAAAGCTGCGGAGACTCTGACGGGGGTTGGAAAGTTTGCACTCCAAAAATTTAAAAAGTAGTTTGCATTTTATTGCAAACTTTCCGGAAGTCCAACAACGGCGGGAATCTTCTTATCTTTGTTTCTTAGTGGTATATGTTATAAGCAGGAAGGATTTTTAGCAATCTAATTCTTTTAACTTTTCAAGAAGCCATTCTTTTCTTGCTATTTTATTCTGGGATTCTATTTCCTTTATTGTAAATCCCGGATTCAGTTTTTCGGTATTCATTTTGAATTTTAAAATCTTCTGATAATATTTCAAAAAATTCATATTGTAAGTATAAAAATTTTCAGTGATCTCTTTATGATTTCTCATATAATGCAGTAATTTATCAATTTCAGAAAAAGCATCTTCATATTTTTGCAATTCAAAAAATGAGCAAAGCTTCAACTGTGAAATATCGGTATACTGCTGATATTTCTTTGTCCTGACACCATCAAGATATGACAGAGTTTCTTCAAATTTATTTTTTGCAAAATTAAGTTTAGCATAAGTTAATTTGACTTCGCTTTCCCTTATCTCCGAAGGCAGTGAATCTGAATATTTTAAAATAAAATCTTCCACCCATTTGTATTCCTTTATGCTGATCCCTACATGAACATAGCTTCTGAAATGATTGAATAAATTATGACCGTATTTTAATTCCGGTGTCAGATCCTGATCAAGCTTTTCATTGAAGAGTCTGAATAATTCATAATTGATCAAAAAAAGTCCCTCATTTCTTTTAATTATGCAATAGTTTATCATATGGTGAAACGTCGAAATTTTGAAACTGTCACATAACATATTATATGTTTCATTAAATATTTTCCGGGATCTGTAATAAAATTTTTCTTCATCCTGATTCTCAAAGGCTTTATATAAATAATAATACATTGCTGTAACTTTTTCATTCACTGAATCAGAATTTTCAAATCTACTGATTACTTTAGTAATTTTAAGTTCTTTCAGAAAGTCCTGAATATACTCAGCATCAAGTTTAAACTTGTATCTGAGGTTTACAATAATTTCAATTCCTATTTCAAAAAAATTTAACAGATCATAGCTGAAATCATTTTTCGAAATTTCAAAACTTTCCCTGAAATAATGTTTCGCATCATCATTATCCTGAAGATATTCCAGATTAAGAAGTGAAAAATATGATACATCCTGATGCTTCTTAATGCTGAACTTTTCCTTATCAAGCATTTTTAATGTCTCTTTAAGTCTTAGATTAAAAGAGGAATATAATTTTTTCCCCGTGAGATTTCTCAAAAGGATCCTGTTTCTTTCAACTGTATTCTCACTAAGATCTTTAAAGATTATAAAATCCTCAGCCAGTTTATACAGCTCCCAGTAGCGGTTTCTGATCGTCTGATCGCTGAGTTTATCTATCTCTTTTGATACTTTTTTCTCAGGTTTAAATTGTTTTTTTGATATGGCTTTTAAAATTTCATTCAGGAACGGAATATAATTTCTGCCTTTCGTAAAGAATGGCGACGAGATGAATTTTCGGAACTCACGAATCTCTTTTGCTGAAAACGATTCTAATATTTGAACAAGCTTTTTGTTTATATTTTTCAAGGGTCAATTCTATTCATAAAAGTGTAAAAATAAATAAATAATTGAACAATTTAAGCTTAATTAACAACCAAATTCATGGGGAAAATTAATATTCCCTTCTTTGTTTTGAAAATTTATTATAGATAATTTTGCAGAATGAGTTATAATTCTTTATACAACCTTTTCTAAAAATTATTTATTCTAATTTCGCATATTAAAGTTATTCAGCATCATACACCGAAATAATTACTTTTTTAAAAAATCATTTTATAAATAAAAAACAGAAAAAAATGAAAACGTTTATTATTGCTATCACCTTTTTATTTTCCACCGGTGTCTTTTCTCAAAGCATAGTAAACACTCTCGGCGCTAATGGAGAGTTTACGATCCGGGATAATCCTTATGATCAGGCAGGAGATGAGATAAAGAGTAAAAAATCTTTTCAGCGTGAAAGATATTTTTACGAACAGCGGATGTTTCCGGATAATTCCATTCCTAAAGACGCTTATAATAAGGCTTATGAACAGAAGAAAGCTTTAAGGAAAAAAAACAACGGCTATGCGATGAAAGGTATATTTGATACCTGGATAAACATGGGGCCAACACCAGGGTATTTGGGAAATTCCGGTTATTCATATAGATGGGGAAACGTAACTTCCCGAATTTCAACCCTGAAATATGATCCTAATAACGGAAATATAATTTACATCGGAGGTGCGTATGGAGGAGTTTGGAAATCAACTGACTCAGGCGCTACATGGACTGCAAAAACGGAAAATGAAGTTTCATTGGCATCCGGATCAATAGCGATAGATCCTTCAAATTCAAATATAATATATTATGGAACTGGAGAAGCGAATGTATACTACACAGCCAATAAATATTTAGGCAGTGGATTATTGAAATCAACTAATGGAGGTGACACCTGGGTAAACATTACCTCAGGTCTGCCTTCATCTACAACCACTTCAAGAATAGCTATCAGACCGAATAATTCAGATCAGCTTCTTGCCGCAATGGGACTTGATGGTTTATACAGGAGTACAGATTCAGGAGAAAGCTGGAGTCAGCTGGTATCAGGCAGATGTGATGACGTAGTTTTTTCACCGACCGGAGATGCAGCATATATTGTTGGAATCGGAACCGGATACAGAGTTTCTGTAGATGGCGGAGCAACATTTACTTCAAATAACAGTTTGCCAATGGGTTCTAACAGAAATCATATTGCTATCTGCAAATCATCTCCTGATATATTATACTGCGCAACTTATGACCAGGTCAATGGTATCATTAAATTTTATAAATCAACTGACAGCGGACTGACTTTTAATATGAATTTTTCAATTTCAGACAGGAGAGTGGTACTTCAGCCATGGTATAATTTCTATCTGTATGTGAGTCCTTTTAATTCTGATGATATTTATCTTGGTTTAGTAGATATATACAGATCTACTAATGGTGGAAACGACTTTGAGAGTTTTCAAAACCTAACCCGTGGTTATAGCGGAGGAAATGTGCATGCTGATCAGCATAATATGGATTTTCATCCAACTGATCCGAATCAGATTATTTGTGCAAATGACGGAGGAATAAGCAGATCGACAAACAATGGAATAAACTGGACAAATCTAAATACAAATCAAACGCTTACACAGTTTTACAGAATAGCAGCGGATCCCTCAAACGGAAATCATATAATTGGTGGAACTCAGGATAATGGGATGCAAATGACATTCGGTACAATTAACTGGACTGATGCATTTGGAGGAGATGGAGGGGATGTTTGTTTTCATACACAGAACAACTCGTATTTATTGGCTGAAACACAATTTAATAATGTATATCGGTCATCAAACGGTGGGGTTAACTGGACAACGGCAAATTCAGGATTGTCCGGACAGGGTGCTATGATCGCACCTATAATATCTCATCCGACAGATGCCGGAGTTTTTTATACGGCAAGAATGAAGGTATTTAAAACAACAAACTGGGGAGAAAACTGGACAGCAATTTCCACCGGAACAAGAGGTATTATTCGTGAGATGGCAATTAGTAAAACTCAGCCGGAGATAATCTATGCTTCAGCCTTCGGTACAATCTTTAAATCTTTAGATTCCGGCATCACTTTCGCAGTTGCATCATCCGGTTTACCGGGTAGAACCATTACCAGCATATGCGTCGATCCTGAGTATTCAACAATTGCTTATGCAACAATCTCAGGATTCGGACCCGGACATTTTTACAGAACAGTCAACGGTGGAATCAGCTGGGAAGATATATCCGGGGATCTACCCGATTCACCTGCAAATGACGCCTTTATATATAGTCAGGGAGGCGGATCTTATGTATTTTATGTTGCCACGGATATTGGTGTTTTTTCTTCTACAAACAGTGGTACAAACTGGTCTGAACTTGCAGCCGGTCTTCCTAATACTGTTGCCATACATTTGGATTATAATCAGTCAGTAAACAAACTTAGAGTAGGAACACACGGCAGAGGAGTTTGGGAAATTACACCGGACACAACATTAGGATTAATTCCTGCATTGTCAACTTACAGTCAAGATACGATCAGGGCAACTCTGACATTAAACTCAACGCAAAATAAAAATCTGGTTATCGGAAATACAGGAGGTTCTGATCTTTACTGGAACATTGAAAGCAGGAACGCAGTTTATTCGGGAAAAAGAGGTGATCCGGAAGAATTTAAAAATGCTAATATTAATAGAACCGGCAGGGATAACGATTTTATTCCATGGCTGGAAGCAAGTCCGGATTCGGGTACGATATTACCTTCTGAAAATCAAAAAGTAAATCTTATCTTTAATTCGAATGGTCTTCCTGAAGGAATTTATACAGGGAATTTAAGATTTTCAACAAATGACCCTTACAATCCTTTGAAAACAATACCTGTAATTATGGAAGTTATAACACCTCTTCCTATGGATATCAAATTTGTTATTCAGGGATTTTATTACTTAAATACTCTCAAAATCCGTGATACTTCAGTAGTATATCTCAGGAATACAACTGCACCTTATGATATTGTGGATTCTTCCGTGGGAGTTATAGATTCACTTACATTCAGCGGTTCATTTCTTTTTGTAAATGCTCCGACAGATTATTACTATCTTCAGGTAAAAAGTCGAAATGGAATTGAAACCTGGAGTGAACCGGGGGGAGTATTTTATAATCCTTCTAATCCTTTTAGCTATAATTTTACAATAGCTTCATCTAAAGCATACGGCAATAATCAGATTCAGGTAGATGTATCACCTTTAGTTTATGCAATATTCAGCGGTGACGAGAATCAGAACGGGATAGTCGATCTGTCCGATGTTGTAAATGTTTCAAATGCAGCGAGCTCGTTTACCAGCGGATATTTCCCTTCTGACATGAACGGTGATAATGTTACCGATCTTAGTGATGTTGTGATCACATCAAATAATGCTAGCGCGTTTGTGGCGAAGATAGTTCCGTGATACAGTTAGAAGTTTTTACCCCCGTCAGAGTCCCGCGATAAAGCTGCGGAGACTCTGACGGGGGTTGAAATCTTTTTATATTATAAAAAATTATTTTGGACAGCAAAGATTAACTATTAACTATCAACTGCAATATCTCCATTTTATAACAAGCTCAGAATTTTTATATTAGCCTAAATTTTTCTAATTAAATT
>CALMST010000322.1 GCA_937872315.1 uncultured Ignavibacteria bacterium
TCGTAATTCGTAACTCGTAATTCGTAACTCGTAATTCGTAACTCGTAACTCGTAACTCGTAATTCGTATTGAATACGGTAAGGATTAAAGTTCGATAAAATACGTAATGGTTATTATTGATATGATTTATTAGTTTCTTTATTAATAAATAAAAAATCTGATATGTTACATCAATTAAAATTTTTATCCTGCATTCTCATTGCTGTTACTGTTTTCGGTTGCGGGAAATCCGCTAAAGATACGGTTGAAACCAAAAACAAAGCCGATGCGATCTATTACGGGGGCGATATAATTACAATGGAAGGCGAAACACCTGCTTATGCCGAAGCAATCGCAATAAATGACGGTAAAATTATTTTTGTCGGCAGCAGATCTGAAGCTGAAAAATTCAAAGGTGACAGCACTGTGATGCATGATCTGAAAGGACAAACACTGCTTCCCGGTTTTATCGACGCTCACGGGCACGCTTTTAATGCGGGTATTCAGGCAGCATCAGCGAATCTGTTAGCTCCTCCGGATGGAACGTGTACTGACATTCCTTCCCTGATCTCACTTCTGAAAGAATGGGCAAGTAAAAATCAGAATGCAATAGGAAAATACGGATGGATAGCCGGCTTCGGCTATGATGATTCGCAGCTTAAAGAAAAGAGACATCCCACTGCGGAAGACCTTGATGCCGTTTCTGATTCCATTCCTGTTTTGATAATCCATCAGTCAGGACATCTTGCATCCATGAACAGCAAAGCTCTTGAATTAGCAGGCTATAATGAAAATTCAAAAGATCCGGCAGGTGGTATTATACGAAGAAAAGAAGGATCGAAACAGCCAAACGGTGTCCTTGAAGAGATGGCATTTTTCCTCCCGCTTTTCAGTATGATGTCAGTGCTGGATCCTGAAGCAAATGAAAAAATTGCTTTGGCAGGCGTGGACGCTTATAAGAAATTCGGATATACAACTTTGCAGGAAGGCAGAGCTTCAAATGATGCCTGCGAAACATGGTTCAATCTTGGAAAAAAAGGAATACTGGATGTTGATATTGCATGCTATCCGGATATACAGACACAGGTAGATTATATGAAAGAAAAAGGAACTCAAAAAGATTACAAAGACCATGTCAGAATAGCAGGAGTCAAACTTTCTCTTGACGGTTCCCCTCAGGGAAAGACTGCATGGCTTACAGAGCCATATGTTGTACCTCCACCGGGACAGAACAAGGATTACAAAGGCTATCCTGCAATTCCGAAAACCGAGGATGCAGAATCATTAATAGAAATTGCTTATAAAAACAACTGGCAGCTCCTTACCCATGTGAACGGCGATGCTGCTATAGATGAATACATCGCCGCTGTCAGAACTGCAGTTGATAAATACGGGAATGATGACAGGAGAACTGTGGCAATTCATTCTCAGACTGCCCGCTTTGATCAGCTGGATTCGATGAAAGTCCTTAAGATAATCCCTTCCTTTTTCGGAATGCATACTTTTTACTGGGGTGACTGGCATGTAAATGAGACTCTTGGAAAAGACAGAGCTTACAGAATATCACCTGCCGGAACTGCTTTGAAAAAAGGAATGATCTTTACCGAACATCACGATGCCCCTGTCGCGCTGCCAAACAGCATTATGATACTGTACTCTGTTGTCAACCGTAAAAGCAGAAGCGGAGAGATCATCGGACCTGATGAGAGGATAAGCCCTTATAATGCCCTTCGCTCGATCACTACCTGGGCTGCATATCAGTATTTTGAGGAAAACAACAAAGGTTCATTAAAGGAAGGCAAACTTGCCGACCTGGTAATACTCTCTGATAATCCGTTAAAGATCGAACCTGAAAAGATTAAGGATATTGTTGTTAATGAAACAATTAAAGAAGGGAAAACAGTTTACAAGAAATAGTTTTTTAGATTTTCATCCTTTTTCATATTCCATAAGTTATCTGCCGGGACGAAGTCATGAATTAGGCAGATAAAATCTTTTGAAACTGAAAACAACCCGCAACAATTAAATTTTTTAATTTTAATTATTTTTTATCAGGTTTGATAAGCTGATCGATCTTATAGATAAGCCAGGATTTGGCGGTTACATTTTCTTTGGATATTTTATTTTTAAGGAATTCGTATTCCGTTTTATTCTTAAAATTAAGCCTGATATTCTGAAGCGCCTTCAGATATTTAATGAATTTTATATGTCTTTGCAGAAATTCAGTATTCTGTGAATCGGAATTTTTAACCAGCTGGTAATAGGCATTTAAATGTGAGAATAATGTTTCCACCGAGTCTGTATCGTAATATATTTTCGCTATTGTATTCTTCATGTCAAGTTTGAAAGTGATAAGGTTTATATTAACTTTCATAGCATATTCCACAGCTTCATCGAAGTTCCTGTTTTCGTAGGCGATTCTTGCTTTACAATAATTATCAATATCCTCTCTGATATCCGGAGATAATTTGTCAAGATATTTTTCAGCAAAATCTTCAGCCCATTCTTTTTGATTTACATTAAGAGCTTCAATAAAAACAGAACGGAATTCGCTTGTTTTAATATATGAAGTGTTTGTCATCGAGAAAAGATCTTCTTCAATAGCTTTTTTCTTTATCTCAAATGCTTCAAATTTGAACTCATTCCTCCCGCTGACAAATTTTGAAGTACAGATCAAAGCAAGTAAATTCAGCAACAGTCTTTTTAATTCTTCGTCAAGTTTATCCAGATTATCATATACAAGTTTTTTAAGCTCAAAATAATATTCATCCGATTCCGGATATTTTCCGGTCATATGCATTAGATAATTTATCTTAAGAAATGGTAATTCTGCTTTATCCTCAATGCCTGTCAGTTCAAAAATTTTATCAAAATTAATTAACTCAATGATCTTGTTTACATAACTGGCTTCATAATCAAATTTCCAGAAATTCCGTTGACTATAAAGTGAAAAGTCATAGTGAAATAATTCGGAAATAAATCCATAGATTATATATTTGATGGCTTCATAATTTACTTCAAATATTGATCTTCTCATTTCATTATTATAATAGAAATAAGAAATTTCCTGTGTGAATATTTTTTTATTAACAAAAAAATCCTTACTTTTTTTTGATAATTTAAAATGGTTCTCAATTTCTTCTATCCGCTTCCTGGCTTTTGATCCCAGACCTCTGTTATTTATAACTCTGACAGCCATGCATTCCTTTCTGATGTTAAAATCTTTGTTAAATTCCTGCTGGACCAGAAATTCCTCTCCGAGATTATACAATCTCGAATACATGCTGTTAAGTACACTATCCTTATATTCTTTTAGCGGGTAAAGTTTTTTATAAATTTTTTCTTTGGTGAGATCCTTTGAATTGAATTCAGGATAGTAAATCCTGAGTATCTTCAGTAGAGGCAGGTAATTTCTTCCTTTGTTAAAATAGGGAGAGCTTACGAATTTTTCAAATTCCTTCCATTCTTCAGGTGAAAAAGTTTTCAATAATACTATTAAGACATTTTTATCCGGATTTTCAGCCGGATTCCTGTCAATTAATATTTCAGCCATATGTCAAAAATTTAACTCAAAATAAGCATTTTTTAGATTTTTAATAAGTGGATTTTGTCAAAATCCCTGAAATAATTTATTTGTGTCTGCACCCCGGTTAACATAGTTTTGTACCACAATCTTCTGAATGAATATTCCAAACAAGTTTCCTTCAATCTCATTCAGAGGACAGACAAATGCTCTCTTTCCGGTCCGGACCGGAAGAGAGTCAGATGTCGGCAACTTTTTTTTTAACTTTTTATCAAATTAAATTAAACAAAATGAGATTGAAAAATTTAATTTCCGATATTACAATTTATATTATTGTAATGGTACTGATCCTTGTCATTTCACAGACAAAAATACTGAATGCGCAAACTGAACTCATTTCTGAAAGAAATTCAGATCACATGGTCAGAGATGAAATACTGTCCCCGGTTATGTATGAGGAAAGAGACGGGATAATTTCCGGACTGGATAAAGCTTACAAACAAAACATGGAAAGCGGAAATACTGACGAAGCTGAAAGAATTAAAGAAGAAATTTATAGCATAATTCCAGAAGATAAGATATTTAAATTAAAAACAAATGCAGGCGAAGTAAAAATCACAGAACCGCCTGAAGATCCTCAGCAAAATGACTGGAGTACCGGAAATCAACTGGTTTATTACGGATATGTAAACAATGCATCAGGTTATTCGAAACAAATCGACATGAAAAAAGGAGAAGATAATTTCATTTACACGACTGTCTGTTATAATCAGAATAATTTCAACCACGTTACAATATACAGGTCTTCTGATTTAGGTAATACATGGAATCATGTTCATGGTCTGGGATTTTTCGGATACAGCAGTAATCTATCAATGACAATTGAATCCAGAGCCAACAATAACCCCGATTCCACGAGGATCATTATATTTTTTAATCGTAGCTATAACTATGGAAGTTATAATGACGCCGCTGTTTATTATTACTCTGTCAGATGCAACGGAACCGATTATAAAATAGGACAGGTTGCTGCTCCAGAGCCGGGAAATAAATTCACCGGTATCAGCGTGGTATCCGACGGAGCGTATTATCAGAATGCCACATATTTCGGAGTTGTATGCACCGAATCTGACAATAATACGGAAGAGACTAAGAAGATCAAATTCTTCAGAACGATCGACTGGGGCGCAACCTGGGCGGGTTCAGTAATCTCAACAGGTTATAATGACAGATATCCGAGCGCTTCATATAAAGAGGGATCCTATGATTCCGTTTATATAGCGGTGGAAAGAAATTTTGATTCATCTCTAAGCCTGATCAGGGTTATTTCAACACCATGGCTCCCCTCTTCGAATTTTTATACATACTATTTAAACGGCGGCGTGAATGTCAGATATGAAAGACCGTGTCTTAACATTCGTCAGAATAATCCCGCGCTTACCGCAATGGTAACATGCACAAAGGATAACATAGCCATGTATCATTTTACGACTAACGCCGGAGCTTCATGGTATCTTGATCATCACATAAATTACGGGAACAGTTCAAAAAAATTATTTACTTATTGTTCATCTTCCGCCACGGGAGAATTTCCTTATACAACCTGCGTAATGACCATGAACGGTGATTCAATAAATGTAAGAAAGGGTTTTCCCGGTTTGCTGGGTTTACCGCAATATAAAGTGAACAGTTATAATTCCAGAACAAATGTAAACCCTGTATGCGAATTTATTACAAAAGATAACAAGGATTTTTCTATAGTGGCTTATTCAAGTACTAACAGTCCTTATCCTAACGTTTACAGCACACAGGAAGCTTCCAAGATAGTTAATCTTAAAGTGATCCCGCAGGGATTGTATGATGCTTCCGGTAATTTGATCACATTTTCAGATACAGTAACATGTTATTTAAGAAATTATTTTCCACCGTATTCAATCGTTGATTCAGCGAAGTCCACAATAAATCCCCTGACATATTTGACCAGACCTTTGTTTAAAAATACAATCGACGGAAGCTATTTTGTGATCATTAAACACAGAAATTCTATTGAAACATGGAGCAAACTGCCTCTCGATTTCACTATCCCGGGTGATAAGGATCTTGACCTGACTCAGTCTGCAGACAATGTTTACGGGAACAATGAGATCCGGGTGGACAACAGTCCTGTCAGATTCGGAATATACAGCGGTGAAGTAAACAAAGACGGGATCATAGATCTGACTGATGTGATAAAGATCAATAACGACGCTAATACATTCTCATCCGGATATGTAATATCGGATCTAACAGGTGATTTTATAGTGGATCTTAATGATGTACTGCTCGCATTTAATAATGCATCGGCATTTGTGAATCTGAAGAGACCATGACGCGGGACGCGGGCATGTCAGACGTCAGAGGTCAGACGAATGTATTGTAGTTTACTTGTAATTCGTAACTCGTAATTCGTAACTCTTAATTCATAACTCGTAACTCGTAACTTGTAACTTGTAATAAGTAATCCACATTTCTCTGAATGCATAAAACATTAAAGTTTCCTTCAATCTCATTCAGGGAAAAGACGACCGGAATCTGCCGAACTCCGGCAGAAAGCCGGGAGTCTGAAATATTTAATAATTAAAAAATAAACCAAAATGAGATTGCAAAAAATTATTTACACAACAGTTGTTATCTTAATGTGTTTCTTTTCGCAGAAGACTTTTTCGCAGGATGACAGAGCTTCCGGAAAAAGCAGGAATATTCCTGTGAATGGTGAAAAGCATATTGTAAACTCCGGCAGTACTGACAATGGGATAATTTCAAGTATGGATAAAGTTTACAGGAAGCATCTTGCGGATGGAAATTATTCCGAAGCTGAAAAGATCAAACAGGAAATGGAAAAGCTCATACCTCCTGAAAATTTATCAACACTAATCCCCGATCCTGACGGCATTAAGATACTCAAGCAGAATTCAGATCCGGAGCCAGACTGGCTGACGGAAAATCCGGTGATACATAACGGAATTATATCTGAAGTGCCTGAATACCCTAATCAGATCGCTATGAAAATGGGTGAAGACAGCAGCTTGTATTCTGTTGTAAGCAGTCCGGGCGGTCCATTCACCAATCTTAATATCTACAGATCATCTGATTACGGCAACAGCTGGATGCAGGTAATTTCATACGGTATTACTGGCTTCATTTCAAACATTTCAATGATTGTCGAATCAAAAAATAATTCCATAGGAGATTCGACTAGAATAATCGTATTCTATGCCGTAAGCCAGGTCAGTGGAATTACATATGCGGGTTCGAGTATAAATTTTCTGTCAATAAGAAGGAACGGACAGAATTTCAAAGGAGGCATAATTGCCCATCCGGAAGCCGGGAACAAATTCACAGGTATCAGTGCCGTAACAGACGGAGCTTTCTGGCAGGGTCCCACTTACTTCGGTGTCGTGTGCACTGAAAGTGATAATACAACGGGAGTAACAAAGAAATTTAAATTTTACAGAACAATAGACTGGGGAAGCACCTGGGTAAACTCAGTGATAACAACTTCCTTCAATGACAGATTTCCCAGCGCATGCTATAAGGAAGGTTCGTCGGATTCGATCTACATAGCAGTACAAAGAGTGTTCGATTCAACCGAAAGCCAGATCAGGGTTCTGGCAACACCCTGGAATCCTTCGGGCTCTTACGGCATTTATTACCTTACCGATGCGCCGGATGTAAAATATGAAAGACCATGTCTGGCTATCAGACAAATAAATCCTGGTAATTCCTTTCTTATCACCTGCACACGAAACAACCTGCCTTTATATCATTATTCCACTAACGGCGGTGGCTTATGGTATACTGATTTTGCGCTTAACAACGGCAATTATTCCAAAAAGCTGTTTACTTACTGCACATCTTCAATTGATCCTGTCACTCCTTTCTCGGCATGTGTTTTGAATACCGGAGGAGATTCCGTGAATGTAAGAAGAGGTGAACTCGGGAGCCTTGGCGAAGTAGTAAACAAGGTTAATACATTTCCTTGCAAACTTACGGTTTCACCTGTCTGCGAAAAGATAAACAGAAGCGGCAAGAGTTTTACAATAGTTGCATACCCGCGTTCCAACGGGAATGTTTTCAGTACTCAGGAAAGACTGAAGAAGATCATACTTAAGGCATTCCCGCAGGGTTTTTACAATGCTGCAACAAACAGACTGAATGCTTCTGATACCATAAGGATCTTTTTAAGAAATAATAATACGCCGTATCAGATCATTGATTCATCCAAAGGTATTTTTGACACTGTTAACTTTACCTGTAATTTTAGTTTCACAGATTTCAATGACGGTATGTTTTATGTTGAGATAAAGCACAGGAATTCTCTGGAAACCTGGACAAAGACACCACTTAACTTTTACAATGCCGGAGACCAGATACTTGACTTTGCATCTTTTGCTGATGTTGCATACGGAAACAACGAGATTCAGACCGGCAGCAATCCTGTAAGATTCGGGCTTTACGGCGGAGATGTGTTCAGAGACGGTGTAATAGATCTTTCAGATGTAATAAAGATAAACAATGACGCCAACTCTTTTGTTACCGGTTATGCACTCTCCGATCTGACGGGAAATTCCATTGTGGATCTGACAGATGTGGTTACAGGATACAACAATGCTTCTGCATTTGTCAGTATAAAAAGACCATGATGGATTAAAATTTCAAATTGCAGATTGTTGACGGAATTGAGAATTGTGTAACGGGATGTCTGTTACTGATAAATTATTCTTTAACAATCTGCAATTTATGTTAAATGTTCATTTATTTTTTTAGAAGCCATGATTTGGAAGTCACATTTTCAGGTAAAATGCTTTTTTTAAAATTT
>CALMST010000323.1 GCA_937872315.1 uncultured Ignavibacteria bacterium
AACATTGAACATTGAACATTGAACATTGAACATTGAACATTGAACATTGAACATAGAGCATTGAACATAGAGCATTGAAAAACTATATTTGTTAAAATCAAAAATTTATAACTAACTTATGAAAACTAAAATTACTTTATCTGTAATATGCCTAAGCATGATAGTATTTCTTTATAGCTGCTCAGGTGTAAAGGACGCTGTTAATAATGCCCAAAGACTTCAGTTTAAGCTGGGAAGTGTGGATAATTTCGATGTAGCGGGTGTAAATATCAGCAATGTTAAAACATTAAATGATATTAATTTAATAGATGGTGCGGTATTACTTGCAGCTTTTGCAGGTGGCAGCATGCCGGCCAGTTTTGATGTAAACTTAATTGCTAAGAACCCCGATACATATCCGGGAGGAAGTAAAGAGTCTTCAAGTCTGATCAAATCTATTAGCTGGAGACTGTTGATTGACGGTCAGGAAATGGTTGGAGGTGAAGTCGATAAGGGTATAACTATCCCCGGAGTTGGTCAGTCAGTTACAATTCCAATACCTGTTAAACTGGATATTGCCCAGCTAGTCAGTAACGGCGGATATGAAAAGATAATGAATCTTGCATTAGCAATTGGAGGAAAGTCCGGCACAAGTTCAAGGTTAACATTGAAAATAAGACCGGTTGCAGATATTTTTATGGGCGAAATATTCAGTCCGGGTGAAATTGATGTGATCAATAAAGAATTCAGATGATAATCTGAATCTTAGTTTAAGGAAAAGATTTAATCCTGTACAGATAAAGTCTTTTGAAAAAAACAGGAATGCCGACAAATCGGATGTAGCTTCGGGTATTGAATATTATCCGTTTTTATTCCGGTCAGTATCGCAAACAGATATCCGGAAGTTCAAAGAGACCAATACATAAAATCTTTTAGTTTCATTTTGATTTAAAAAATCATCAGTGATCCTGTTCCTGCCAGTTTTTACAGTATAAACAACGGATTGTCTTTCACGGATATAAAAAGTTACGGGCTGAAAAGAAAAATTTACCGAAAGAATAATAAATACCGCTATTAAGAATTTTCTGATTTTCATTAGAACTGAATTTACCAATTGATTTTCAAAATATCAAAGTAATGATACATGATAAGTGATTTTTTTTAATAATTTTTGTTCCGGCCAGTTAACCAACCAATCAATCGACATATTTATCTATCCTTTCTAATCTAAATTTAATAATTTCTTTCATTTAAAATTTAAAATACGCAATTGCAGTTTCAAGGTCTTACTTCTGAGGAGGTCCGGAAAAGGAAAGCTGAAGGACTTCAGAATAAATCTTCCAAGCCAAGGACTAAAACAATAAGTGAAATTTTTATTGAGAACCTTTTCTCATTATTCAATCTGGTCATATTTTCGATCATTTTGTTTCTCTCATATTTTTATTTCAAAACAGAAGACAGCAGACTGCTGCTTGACAGTGTCGGTATTTTCTTAATTGCTTTTTTAAATACATTTCTTGCAATATTTCAGGAGATCAAGGCAAAGCGGGCTCTGGACAAGGTTAATCTGTTATTAAAGAAGGAAGTTATAGTCATCAGGGACGGAAATGAAAGCTCAATCGATCCGTCTGAGATTGTAATTGATGATTTGATCATGATTAGAAGGGGGGATCAGATAGTTGTTGACGGTGAAGTGGTATTTTCAAACCATCTTGAAATAGACGAGTCGCTTCTTACCGGAGAATCCAATCCGATACATAAAAAATTAAATGAAGAGGTTCTTTCAGGAAGTTTTTGTTTATCGGGAAATGGTCTGTATAAGGCATTAAAGATCGGGAATGACAGCTATGCAGCACGGATCACCGAGCAGGCAAAAAAATACAAATTTGATCTTACTCCGCTTCAGAAAAAAATAAACTCGATCGTAAAGATCCTTTTTGTTGTGGCTTTGATTCTGGTAGCGCTGGAAGTTGGGTTAAATACCGGTAATATGGATATAGATTTTGTGAGAAAGATCTCTACTATATTGATCTCTCTTGTTCCTCAGGGGCTTGTGCTGATGGCAACGGTAACATTTGCATTAGGTGTCTCCAGAATAAGCAAGCTGGGAGCGATCGTTCAGCGGTTGAATGCCATAGAATCATTTTCAAATGTAAAGGTGGTCTGTATGGACAAGACTGGAACCCTGACACAGAATGTTCTGACAGTTTATCAGCTGAATTCATTATCGGGTAAACATTCCCGGGAAGAGATTGAGTCATATATAGGAACTTACGCAAAGCTTACCAGCGATAAGAATGCAACGATCAGCGCACTCAGCATTTATGATTCCGATAATGAATTTACTCTCATTGATGAATTTCCTTTCAGCTCTGAGAGAAAGCTCAGTATGATCACTGTCCGGAAAAATAATAATAAGCTCACATTTATTCTCGGAGCTTATGACGTACTTATAAAAAAGGTAAAAAATGAGACAGCAGATTCAGCAGAAAAAATATTCACTGATAAAGATCTGGGAATATACAGAAATGTGCTTTTTGGAATTGTCAGCAATGACCTAACTTCAGATCAGATAAAGGAAGGTATAAATGATATTGAGATTGAACCGATTTGTGTGCTTTCTATTACGGATAAAATAAGAGAAGATGTTTACGATGCTTTGAAATTATTTGAAGCTAACGGGATTAAGCTAAAAATTTTATCAGGAGATTCGGCTAAGGCAATACAGGAAGTCACAAACATTATTGGCTGGAAGATAAAGGATACGGATATGATTACGGGAAGTGATCTTGACAATATCAGTGATGCTGAATTTAAGAAAACTGTGATTGATAATGTGATCTTTGCAAGGCTGAAACCCGAACATAAATTAAGGATCATAAAAGCCCTGAAAAAAGACAAGATCTATACAGCAATGATAGGGGACGGAGTAAATGATCTGCCTGCAATAAAGGAAGCTGACATGGGAATAGCCATGGAAGAAGGCAGCAGCATTACGAAAGAAGTAGCTGATATAGTTTTGCTGAAAAATAAATTTTCATTATTACCTGAAATATTCAATGAAGGAAACAAGATCGTCAATACCGTAAAGTCTGTAGGTAAATTATTCATTACGAAGAATTTTTTTGTTATTTATATTACATTGCTGTCAATGTTCTTTTTTCTTGATTTTCCATTAACTCCAAGAAGGGTATCCTTAATTAATATGTTCGGAATAGCTTTACCGGCTTTTATAATAACGCTTAAGAATACAGATACCTCAAAGACCGTCAACTTCATGAAAGAGCTGATATCTTTTGTAATTCTTTCCGCGCTGATAATAGTGGCAGCGGGATATATAGGAATTTATATAGCGGGTAAATACTATACAATAAACGAGAAAGAAATTCAGATGGTAATGCTGACCATTATGATCATCACAAACATTGCAAATTATTTTTCAATAGTTTTACCGGATGCGGGCAGGAATATTCTGGTTTATCTTTTATACGGACTTGGAATTTTATTGGGTTATATTTTTCTTGCAGCCACAGGATCTGATCTTATGTTCATAAAACTGATTAAAGAATTCTATGAAATAGATTATATAAGACCGTCACTTTGGATTCTTATAATGTCTGTAAGCGTGGTGTTTTCGATCCTTTTGTATTTTGCGCAGAAATTAAGATTTAATTTTATAAATAAAACCGGGACGGAGAATGAAATTTAAATTACACACTCAGATCATAATTGCGTTAATACTTGGCGCTGTATTCGGTTCGATATTTCATATAAACCAGAATGAACTGGAAGTAAAGAGCGCCGATGGAAAAGTTGTTATAGAGAACTGGTCGGATATCTCTTTTCTTAAACAGGATTCTCTGTTAAAATCCTTTGATTCAAATTCCCAGCTTGCGGTAATAAAATATTTCAATTCCATAAAAGATAAAAAGCTCAGGCAGAATCTGAAACTCGAGATAAAATATGCCGATCGTGAAAAAGAGGTGATCGGAAATATTAAGGAAATCGGCAAGGTAAGTACCATAGGAGTAATGCTGAAACCAATCGGGGACATATTCATCAGACTTCTGACCATGATAGCCGTTCCTCTTGTACTTTCTTCCCTGATAGTAGGCGCAGCATCACTTTCAGATCTCAAGCATATAGCTAAAATCGGAGGGAAGACAATCGGTTTTTATGCAATGACAGCTGTCATAGCAATTTCGATCGGATTGGCCTGCGCCAATATCATTCAGCCGGGGAAGTTCATGCCTGAGGAAACAAAGGAGAGATTGCTAGAAACATATCAGGATGATGCCATGAGTAAAATTGATCAGAACATCTCTATGAATATAGTGGATTTCCTTGTAAACTTAGTTCCGAAAAATCCATTCAATGCCATAGCTGAAGGAAATTTTTTGCAGATAGTATTCTTTTCAATTCTTACGGGTATCTTTCTTTCACAGATCAATGATGACAAATCAAAAACAGTTATAAATTTTTTTGACGGTATTTCAAATGCAATGATAATGCTGGTGGAAAAGATAATGTATATTGCACCCATAGCTGTATTTACACTTATTTCGTCAACGGTTGCGGAGTTCGGATTCAGCATACTTCAGACATTGCTTCTGTATTCAGTGACAGTGATTATTGGACTGACGATCCTGACCTTTGTAGAGTATCCTTTGATGCTGAAGCTCTTTACAAAAATGGATGTATTCAGGTTTTTTAAAACTCAGAGACAGGTGATCGCGGTCGCTTTTTCCACAAGTTCATCGGCAGCGACTCTGCCGGTAACAATGGATATCTGTGAAAAAAAGCTCGGTGTACCGAATAAGATTGCCAGTTTTGTTCTGCCGCTTGGAACTACCATTAACATGGACGGAACTGCGCTTTATCAGGCAGTAGCGGCAATGTTCATTGCGCAGGTTTACGGATTTGATCTGAACCTTACACAGCAGCTGACAATTGTATTAACGGCGGCACTGGCGGCTATAGGTACTGCCCCTGTGCCCGGTATCGGTCTGATAATGCTTATAATAGTTCTTAAATCTGTAGGAGTGCCTGAAGAGGGAATTGCTTTAATCATCGGAGTGGACAGACTGCTTGATATGTGCAGAACTGTACCGAACGTGATTGCAGATTCCCTTGCCTGTGTAGTCATTGCCAGCAGTGAAGGCGAACTTGCTCCTATGAATATGGACGGATAATTTTATTTAATATTGAATTTAATTAAACCATTGAGAGTTAGACTTTATAAATAAAAAAAAAATATGCTTAAAACAATATTCAGGATCTCATTTCTTACGGTAATACTGGGACTTACCGTAGGATGTTCAAAAACTAAAACCGGAAATTCAGAAAACCAAATTAATAATTTAAATTCAAAAAAGGAAACAACTGTGAATAAAAACATTTATGACATTTCAGTCATCAACATGGAGGGAGATACTGTAAAACTGTCGGATTATAAAGATAAAGTGCTGCTCATTGTAAACGTAGCTTCAAAATGCGGTTACACATCACAATATGAAGGCCTTGAAAACATTTATGAAAAATATAATGATAAAGGTTTTGAAATACTAGCTTTTCCCTGTAATGATTTCGGGGGTCAGGAGCCGGGAACCAATGAAGAGATCAGAACATTTTGTGAAACAAAATTTAATGTTACTTTTCCATTGTTTGACAAGATAGAGGTTCTGGGCGACAACAAAAGTCCATTGTATGAAAGGTTAATAAATAATTCAGAACCTTCCGGGGATATCGGCTGGAATTTTGAAAAATTCATTATAAGTAAAGACGGTAATATAGTAGCAAGATACAGCAGTAAAGTAAAACCTGAATCAGAAGAGATAACAGGTGTTATTGAAACAGAATTATCAAATTAATAAAGTTTTCTGATAAAATAAAAAGGGCATGAAAAAAAGTTTTCATGCCCTTTTTTTATAAAGGGTTTACTAATAATTATTTAGAGGATCATCTAAGCACAACGAGTTTCTGCGTCAGTGTTACAAAATCAATGTCATCTTCGGTAATCAGTTTGTATATATAGGTACCATTAGCAATAAAATCACCATCTTCATCTCTTCCATCCCACGGAATATTGTTATTTCCGATATTAACCGGCGATTCAATTGTTTTAATAAGTCTTCCTGAGATCGTATAGATCTTTATTTTAAATTTATCAGGTACGACCGAACCGGTAAGATTGAATATAAAATTTGTTTCATTTTTCATGGGGTTAGGGTAATTATAAAAATCCTGTATCCCGAGTTCGTCACTTACAAATACATCCAGTGAAAGGGTGTCAGACAATCCTTGACCATTGTTGTAAATCAAAGCCAGATTATTCTGACCGTTCTGCAGTTCCGGTAAAAACATTATTGAGTTTCCGTTACCTGAACCTCTGTTGTCAGATTCGAGAACGCGAATGTTATTGTTATATTTCCCGCTTAAGAAATAAGGTATATATTTATTGTTCAGACTAACTTTTAAACGAGTGGTATCCGAACCAAGTGAACCGCTTAAATCCGGATCTGAAATGCTGATCCTTAGTTCCGGTTTTTTTGATATCTGATCTCCCGAGTTTAAGATCTGATCACCATTATAAACAAGCATGCTGACCGGAGAAGAAGCAGAATTTATGTTTAGCATCATTTCAGCGGTATTATTGTAAGTATAAAATTCGTTACCGTTTTCTCGTGACTTAATAACCAGAATAAATTTAGTATTATTTCTCAGACCGGGGATCGGAACTTTGGAGTTGACAGACTGGAAATTATCAACTGCCAGAGGACTCGAAACGGTATCAGACTTCAACAGATTCTGAGCATCGGTATTTATTTTGTAAAGACTAAATACAGATCCGGTGATATCTGAGTAGCCGGCATTGTAATAGAATAGATTATACTTTAAAGAAGCATCGTTACCTTCTGAATATGTAAATTTAAAGTTGTTAACATCCCAGGTAATCTCGGGAGGAGCAGTATAATTAACTTTAACGGAATTTAACACCGATGATGACGAACCTGTAAGTGTATCAATACTTATCTTTGCAACCAGATTAAGTCTGGGATAGGAAGAAGCATTGATCGCGCTAAGATCATAATTGGAATTCGTTTGGATATTCGAATACAATAAGGTTTGTACATTATTTAAATCAATGCCGTAAACATCAAACTTGATAGTACTGTTTGGGAGTAAGGACTGTGTCCAGGAAAAATTCTCCCAGGACTTTGCCGGACCTACTATATTGGAAACAGTTCCTTCAGTTTTTCTGAATGTTACATTTTTATTGCTTAATGATTCCGTCCAGTGGTCACATGATACACAGTTTGGCGCAGGTCTGCAGCAGGGATCAAACATCTCTGAAACCTGTCCGCCGGTTGCGCCTAAATAACCAATAAGGCTCCAGGTATGAAAATAACTGATTAAACCGATTGAGTCACAGTATATGCTTCCGAACTGTTTTAGTTTTGTCTTAACAGCTGAGCTCAGATATACGCCACCCGGAACGTATGCTGCATTGAGCAGCATCAGATACTGAGTCGAATCAAAAGTATTAAGAAAATTCACAAGCGAATCATTCGAAGTTCCGGTATTCATTTTGAAGTTTTTGAATGAAAGGATATTGCCGTTTAGTTTTTTTACTTTAAGCAAATTTAATCCTGTATTGAGTCCGCCGTCAATGTATATGTTCTTTCCTCCTATACTGAAATATGAAGATTCTTCGGCATTACTTCCGTATGATCTCACAAACAAATTAGCGGAATATTCAGACAGCTGAATTCCGCCTGCATTATAATATGTGTTAACATAATCACTTTGACTGAACTGTGCTTTATTATTTTTAAGTAATACTATACTAGCAGCCGAACTGTTATCTGCGGATTTATCATTACGTGACAAAGAGGAAGAAAGGCTGTTATTGTAAACAAAGTTCTGAATTGATGACCATCCGGTAGTATCATTATTAATTATACAATTTGTTCTCCAGAAATAAATTCTGTTATTGGATAATGCCGGTATGGATGTTTTGAATTTTGTAACGACACCTGTAATACTTGTGCTGGCAAATGATTTCAGCGCAGGTGAATTGAACTGAGCTGTGGTGTCAAACTGAAGCATTACTTTCATGTTGTTTGTATATTGCATAACTCTTGGATTCAGACAAGTGAATTCAACACTGTCAGTATTTAATACTGAGTTGGTTACGGGCTTAAGAGGAACAAAGGCGGTATTTTTTACGGGTATACTTAAATTGATCGTGTTGTTGGATTTATTCTCAAGAGGTATCCAGTTATTATAATCCAGAGTTATTGATGCAGAATAAATTCCCGATGAATCAATTTTAAAAGTGTATCTCAGGGTATCTTCAAATTTGAAAAATTTCTGGACAGTATCCTTAGTGAGATAGTTGATATTATTTTTTTTGATCTGAAATCTAACTGTATTGGAATCACAATAAAGTCCGAAGTTTTTTGGATAAACCGTCAGGGTTACAAATTCACCAACGGAAGGAAAATTATTAGAAAGAGAATATTCCGCGCTGTTAATTGATAATTCAGGTCTTCGGGGTAAATTCAAAGTAACCGCGGGATCACCGATAAGATTATAACAATTAAGAGTATGTCTTATACTGAAAGCCAGAGAATCTCTTGACATTTTTCCATGGGCATATTTTGTAAGTTGACCCAGTCTTCTTGTGGTATCAGATTTCAAGGTCTGGACTATATGTGTTCCAAAGTCATTACCATACTGGGCATAGCTCCAGCCTGTTGTTCCCACAAATCCAATTGCGCCTTTATCGGCAAAATAAACAAATCTCTCTCCGAATCCTCTGTAATCCGCCTTTGAATTTTCACCGGTAAAACAGGTGAGACTCAAAATGATGGGAAGTTTATTTCCGTTTGTCAGAGTACCCGGATCATTCATTGCAACTTCCCAGTCGTGGCTGCCTGCATGTCCTCTGAAATTAACAAATAAAGCACCCCGGCTTATATCGTTTTTAATAGAATCCTTAATGTTGAATGTAGCGCTTCCGGAAGTATCCGTTCTGTATATCTTATGCGCATCTCCGGAAACAGGAGACGTAGTGATATAATTACTTATCTCAATATTTGATTTTGACTGATGGGATAGCTGTTCGGAAATTGTACCTCCGCCGGTTATATAGATAAAATCTTTTGACCAGTTATCAGGAGACTGGCTTTCATAAGCTATTATTTTGTCAACCATTGTCTGGGCTTCAGAAGGATAATAAGCCGGTAATCTTCCGACTGCTATCTGATCAAAATAACAATAAGACCCGATATTGAAATTCACAAAATACCCGTCACTTGGCGGATTACCGTATGTCGGAACGTAATTTGTTCTGTAAGCAGATGAGGAAAGAATTCCTTTCGGATCAAGTGAAGCTCTTCCGAAGAGACAAACGTAATCCATTTTAGGAAGCTGCCAGTAGTTATATACATATGTCGTAAATTTTCTGACTGCATAAGGATTTTCAATTCCAAAATTAAAAATATCATATATATCTTCAATTTCAGCTTTGACTGCGCGGAAATTATCTTTTTGCTGACGATAAGCTCTTAACTGTTCCGCCTGGGATAAAAAATTATTATTATAAATGATAAGATAATCAGCTCCGTTAGATGTTGATACCAGATCAGGAACGGATTTTTGTTTTAACCGGAGAGGCTTTTTTGTTATGTTATTATTGATCACAACAAGTTTTGCATTTCTCTTTCCTGTAAATTTCAGTGTGTCTGCGGAGACAGTGGAATTAGTTATGCGGACATTGTTGCTTACGTCATAAATGTTTACGGGACTGATCTGATTAAAACCGGAGATGCTGAATTTTTTTGAAGTGGTATCAGATCCACCGAGATCAGCTGACAATTTCGAACCGGTAAATTTAAACTTTCTGGGATACTGAATTTCCATAAGATCAATAAACATTGAACCGGAATATCCGCCATTGGGAACATATTTCACTGCAATAGTATTTACTCCGAAATTGGATAAAAGTGAACTTGAAAATGTAACAGTCGAGTCAATTTTATTAATATCGTTTACTGAAATTGTGGCGATCACATTGCCGTTTACGATAAGCTGGACACTGTGTTCATTTAAAATGGAAGTACTTCTGTTTACAGGATAAGCAAAAACCCTGAAACTTGCAGTCTGAGGCGTAGTGGTCAGATCAGGTAAAGAAACCGTATCGCTTAAAGTCTGATTATCGTAGAGAGTTGACCAGTACCATCCTTCACCCCTGAATTTTTCTGTCTGTAAGATCCTGAGATCACTGCTGTTTATCATTTCTCCCTGTGAATAGAAATAATCTTTTTCAAAATGCACAATGTCATTGAAAAATGTATTCGGGTAAATTGTGCCGCCATTATATTCCGAATTTTCATAACGTATCCCTTTATCACCGTCCCAGCCTATCCAGTAAACATTTGTATCTGAGTAAGAATCAAAAGTTTCAAAGGTTGTATAAACTACATTATTATTATGGTCATAAGTATTTGTAATTCCCCCGTAATTTTTCTGGCCATAAAAATCCAGATAATCCGTCGGATCAAATACACTGTTTTCTTCACCAAAAAAATAAATGGGGATCTCTACTCCCTTGTTATATAATTTAAATGTTTTCGGATCGATAGCATTTGTATTGATACCGGCATTAGTAAAATCATTTTTATCCAGCCTGTACATTCCGTCTTCGGCTATATAAATTTTAAGATAATTTATGTTTGGAGTGATCCAGGTTTGATCCTGCGAAAATGAATTTCCCGCTGATAAAAAAAACAGAACAAATAATAATATTATTTTCCTCATAGATTAGTGAAATTACTTTAAATTATTGGGGTATATAAAATGCAAAAATTATTTAAGTCAGATACTATAATATAATGATTATCTCAGCACTACTAGTTTCTGTGTCTTCTGATCGGGATAATCATTATCAGCTGAAATCAATTTATAAAGATAAGTACCGTTAGCAATATATTCGCCGTCATTATCTTTTCCGTCCCATGAAATCTGATTATTACCGGGACGGGCAGTAAATTCGAGTTCTTTTATAAGTCTTCCGCCCACAGTGTAAATACGGATCTTAAAAATATAATCTGAATCAAAGCCTTCGAGATCAAACAGGAAGCTTGTTTCATTTTTCATAGGATTAGGATAGTTATACAGGTCCCTGATACCGGACTCACCGCTTACAAAAACATCATATTGAACCGTATCCGTAACTCCTGAATTGTTCATTACAAACTTTAAACTGTTTTTTCCATTTTCAAGCTCAGGATTAAGAACAATGGAAGTAACCTCATTGGAAGAATTATCCGAACCCTGATTGTTGTTAATCTCAAGATTTGATTTGCCTCCGGTATAATAAGGGATGTATCTTTCATTTATAAATATCTTATATGCGAGAGTATCCTGCAAACCTTTGCTGTGATTACTGCTGTTAAAATCTATTTTTAACTGCGGGATCTTCGTTACCTGATCGCCGTTGAATATCTCTTTTCCGTCACTGTATAAAGTGATCGGATTATTAGTTAAAACGGCTTTGGTTGCTAAACTAAACTCGGCAGAATTATTAAAATAATAAAATTCCGCCAATTGCTGTTTTGGTTTTATGCTGATTATATAATTTCCATTTCCTCTTTTATCCGTTGCCGCAAAACTGTTTGAGTAAGATAGAGTACTGTCAGTTTTGAGAACAGTATTTACAGTATCAGAAAGAAGAATTGTTGAATCTGAGATCGTACCGTTGTATAAGTTAACAATTGTATTGTTTATGTATGTATAGCCGGAATTATGATAATCAAATGATAAATTGACGGTATTGTCCTTTGTTTCAGCAGAGTTTACGGATAATGTATTTCTGTCAAGAACAATTTCAGCAGCCGGTGAATATTGAACAATCAATGAATTAAATACCGGGGATTCATTTCCTGAAACTGTATCGATTTTGAATTTTGCCAAAAAGTTCAGTTTAGGATATTGTGCAGCATCTATAGTTGCAAGTTCGACAAAGTCTCTGGTAGAAACATCAGATCTCAGCAATGTCTGCATTCCCGAATTATCAATACCGATAATGTCAAACAGAAGGCTGTTGTTCTGAGAAGTAACAGAACTCCATCTGAACTGATACCATTCTTTTGCAGGTCCAATTATATTTGACAGAGTGCCGCTTGTTCTTTTGAAAATCACATCCTTTGTGCTGGTAGATTGAGTCCAGTGATCACAGCTTACACAATTAGGCGCAGGACGGCAGCAAGGATCAAACATTTCTGATACCTGTGAAGGCGCAGCTCCGAGTGAACCGATTAGACTCCATGTATGAAAATACGAAATAAGTCCGATGGAATCACAATAGACGCTTCCAAATTCTCTCAGTTTGTTTTTAGCGCTTTCGCTCAGAGTAGTGCCGCCGGAAACATAAGCAGCGTTTAAGAGCATTAAATAATAGGTTGAATCATATGTGTTAAGATAACTCACCAACGAGTCTGATGAAGCAGCCGTTGTCATTTTCAGATTTTTAAAATCTGATATTGCTCCGTTTACTTTTTTAACTTTTAAAAGATTTAAACCCTGATTCATACCTCCGTCTATAAAAACATTAGTATTACCCACGCTGAAATAGGAGGCTTCCTCCGCATTGCTTCCGTATGATCTTACAAACAGTGTTGCCGGATATTCATTCAAAGAAATTCCGCCGTTTCCCGGAGAAGTGTTATAGTATTCTTCTGATGAATACTGGTCAGGCTTAAATCTGGAGATCACTGCATTTACATTATCACCGATGAATCTGTCCTTTTCAATATCTCTGGCAAGATTAATTGTATAAACAAAGTTCATGGTCCTGGTCCAACCGGTCGAATCATTGTTAATAACCGAATTTGTTCTCCAGTAATAAATTGTATTGTCATTCAATACAGGTAAAGTCACATTAAATTTAGTATCCACTCCCGACAGATTTGTTTTAACAAATGTCTGAATAACCGGGGAATCAAAATTTTTACTTGTATCTATCTGAGTAAATACTTTTACGGAATTTACAGAAAAATCTATCATTGGATTGAGACCTTTAAGAGAAACATTTCCCGTAAAAATCACTGAATTGTGAACAGGAAATATCGGCTGGAAAACATATTCTTTGAAGGGAATATTGATCGTAATGCTGTTATTGGAACCGGTCTCCTGCGGATATCTGTCATTCTGATCAAGTGTAACAGTCATAGTATACACACCGGGTGTATCAATGCTGAAATGGTATAATAAAGTATCAAGAAATCTGAATGAACTGTACATCGTATCTTTTGTGAGATAATTTACATTATTCTTTTTTAGCTGAAATCTTATAAGACAGCTGTCGGCATATAAGCCATAATTTTTAGGTGTGATCTTCAGAGTCACCGGTTCATTTAAATTTACAGATTCCGGTGTTAGTTTATATTCCGCATCAGAGATAACAAATTCAGGAACTTTAGGAAGAACGAGTCTTGCAGCCGGATCTCCAAGCAGATTATAACAATTTATTGTATGTCTGACTGAAAAGGCCAGAGAATCCTGACTCATGTTCTTTCCGGCAACTTTAAGAAAATCCCCAAGTCTTCTGGTAGTGTCTGACTTCAGGCTCTGGGTAATGTAAGTACCGAAATCATTTCCCGAAGCAGAGAAACTCCATCCCGTAGTTCCTACAAAACCAATAGATCCTTTCCCGGGAAGATACATAAACTGTTCCCCGAATCCTCTGAATCCTGGCTGCGCATTTTCACCTGTAAAACAAGTCAGACTAAGTATAAGTGGAAGTTTGTTACCGTTACTCAATACATTCGGATCAGCCATGCCTACTTCCCAGTCATGACTTCCCGCATGCCCTCTGAAATTAATCATCAATGTTCCTCTGTTAATAGTATTTTTTATAGAATCTGCATAATTAAATGTATTCGATCCCGAATTATCGGATCTGTAGATCTTAACGCATTCACCTGAAATTGGCGGACCGGTAATATACTGATTACATTCAAAATTTGATTTTATCTGATATGACTGCTGCTCTGCAAGAGTAGAACCACCTGTTATATAAGTAAATGTTTTCCACCATCTTTCCGGATCCTGATTTTCATAACCGATTATTTTTTCCACCATGGTCTGAGCTTCGGATTGAGAATAAGCGGGAAGTCTGCCAACGGAGATCTGATCATAATAAAAGAATGTTCCGACATTGAAATTTGCAAAATACCCGTCTGAATTGGGATTTCCGTAAACCGGGACAAGGTTTTTGTAATATGATGAATTTACAAGATTGTTTTTGGGATCAAGTGAGCCTCTGCCAAACAAACAAAGGTATTTTACCTGAGGTGACTGCCAGTTATCATATACATGTTTTGTGAATTTTTTTACGGCATCCGGATTTTCGAGTCCGAAATTAAAAATATCATATATGTCTTCAATTTCTGCTTTCACGCTTCTGTAGCTGTCATTTGTCTCACGGTATGCGCGCAGCTGTTCAGCCTGCTCCTGAAATAGGGCATTATATACGATCAGATAATCAGCGCCATTAGAGTTAGATACAAGATCAGGAACAGATCTTTGTTTAATTCTGATCGGTTTATTTCTCACCGAATCATTTACAATTTCGATCTTTGCATTTTCTCTGGCGGTAAAGACAAGAGTATCGGAAGCAGAATTAAAGTTTAATATTCTGATATTATTTCTGACATCGTAGATATTTATCTGATTAAGTGAACTGAAACCGCCTGATCTGAAAAGGCGGGAAGTTGTATCTGAAGAATTAAGATCAATTGATAATTTATTGCTGAGCAAACTGAATTTCTGCGGATAGCTTACATCAAAATAATCAAAATACATATATCCGCCAAATCCGGAAGCGGAGATATATCTGGCTGAAATGGTATTGACAGAAGAAGATGATAAAAGTGAGCTGGAAAAATTCAGGACAGTATCAATTCTATCGAAATCATTTTTTGAAATTGAGCTGATTAAATTTCCATTTACAGTAATCTCAAGAGTATGTTCATTTGCAACCGAGGTAGTTCTGTTTTTTGGAATTGCAAAAATTTTAACAGATGCATTTTGCGGAGTATTATATAATCCGGGAAGGGAAAATGTATCGGAAACCGTTTGCTGAGAAGTCAGAAGAGACCAGTACCATCCTTCTCCAAGAAAGTTTTCCGTGGTCAGATATCTGTAATCACTGGATGAAACATTTTCTCCCTGATAATATAATTTATCTTTTTCCAGATGGAGTTTACCGGTGAAATAATCGGGCATGTGATTCTGAGATGCAGAAAACCCCGAATTTGTAAATCGAAGACCGGGATCACCGTTCCATCCTATCCAGTATACATTTGTATCAGAATAAGCATTATAATATTCATCCTTTGTATAAACAACAAAATTATTCTGATCATAAGTATTCACCGGGCCGCCGTAATTCCTTTGTCCGTAAAAATCAAGGTAATCATTGTCATTAAAAACTTCATCTTCTTCTCCTTTAAAATAAACCGGGATCTGATTCCCTTTATTATATAATTTTACTGTTCTGGGATTTACTGTTGAAGTATTTATTCCTGCATTAGTGAAATCTGATTTGCTTATTCGGACCATTCCATCATTAATCACATATAATTTCAGATAGGTTGCATTAGGTGAGATCCAGTTATGATTCTGGGAAAATGACGGATCTGAAAAAAATGTTACAAATAAAAATGATAAAATAAAAAAATTTCTATACATAGCTTTTAAAATTTGAATTATAGTTAATCCTGTACTGGAGTATGTTAATACAACTGACGAATTTTTCTGAAAATTTTTGAATTAAATTTTGGCGGAGCAGCATAAGTAATAGCATTGATCAAATTAAGATTTTTCCCTTTCCAGTGATTATACTCCCGGAACAGACTGGAGATCATGTCTTTATTTGATTTATTGTCGGATAAAGTAGCGCATGAAGTCAGGAGATAATATGTTATTCTTTTTTTAATGTCTTTATCATTAAAAAAATCGGATTTTCTCAGATATTGTGCAATATTCAAAATAGAACGGGCTTTATCTGAAATCATCTTTTTAGTATTTTTCACAAGTGAAATTTTTTCTTTTGAATCCATATTCACATAAAACAAAACTTCCGGTACATGGACTATTTTATTATTTATTATAGCGGCTCTTACATCATATTCGTAATCTTCCCAGATCCTCGAATCCGTCCAGGATCCGATCCTGTTTACTATTTCTCTTTTCCATAAGCAGGCGCCAGTTGCCCATGGTCTTCCATGCATATCAAATAATATTGGAATGATCTCATTGTAAGAATTATTGTTCTTGTTCCTTAAAAAATTCCCGCCGGTTCTGATCAGAAGAGTCTTACTGTAAGCCATACCAACCTCTTTTTCGTTTTCAAGGCATCTTACAAGCATTTCGATGAATTTTTTATCCCAGAAGTCGTCCGAATCAAGATAAGCAAGGTATTCACCTTTGGCCATTAATCTTCCCCGCTCTCTCGATAAACCCGGTCCTATGTTTTTTTCGTTCCTTACTATCTTAATTCTGAAATTTTTATTATTAAACTGATCAAGAAAATTCTCATTAAATTTATTATGGGAACAGTCGTCCACAAGAATAAGCTCAATCGGGTTATATGTCTGATTTGAAACAGACTTAATGGATTCTTTTAAAAGATTGAATCTGTTAAAAAAAGGTATTATAACCGAAACCAGTTTGTTTTTTTTAAGCATTATTAAGACTTTGAAACATAATTTTATGATTCAATAAATTATTTTAAAGTTCAATTTAACAAAAATTACAATGCTTTGAAAGAATATTAAAAATTCTGATGAATAATATTCATTAAATCCCAAAATTTTTAAAGAAGTAAAGGATTTTCTATATGATTTGTTTTGTGAGTTGAATAAAAATAGTTAATCTATTCAGGAATTTTGTTTCAGTAATTTAGTCTGTTTTATATAATAATTCAAGATTGAAATCTGAAACAATGAAAATTTTGGGTTTATCATGGTATTCTTCTTTCCTGGCCATTTCAGCATTTTTTTTAGAGTTTTTACCACTTCCTTATTACCTTTATTGCTGTGTTTTTCCTGAAATGATTTGATTATTCTGAAAATAAGTCTCATATCTTTAAACAAATGTTTATCTTCATAGCTTTTTGAAGATATCAATCTTCTGATTCTGGCCGCATCCTGAATGTTAAGATCTATTCCAAATTCCCTGAAATTATCAACCACTACTTTTGCGCTGTCTTCAATGATAATTTTTACATTACTGTTGCTGCTGTTTGATATATGATTACGGTATAAGACCAATCTTTCTTTTAAATTATTGACATTTCCATGCTTGATGATATGCGTAAAAATTCGGAAATCTTCGGCATAGGGAAAGTCATCTTCGAAACGGATATTGTTTTTTTCAAGTATATCTCTTTTATACATTATACTAGGATTCGCAAGTGTGCATTTGAATAACAGATTAAAACGTAATTCCATATCCTTTTCAGGTCTTACAGGTTGTGATATCACATTCAGATCCTGATCAACTACATAAATATCTGATCCGAGTAAAACGCAATCCGGATTTTCATTGAAATAACTTAATTGCTTTTCGAATCTTTCCGGCAGTGAGATATCATCAGCATCCTGAATGGCAATAAATTTACCTTCGGATCTTTCAAGAGCAATATTAAGTGATTTGATCCTGCCAAGATTTTCACCCAGTTCTACAAACTTAATCCTATTATCTTTTTCTGCAAGCCTGTAGAGTATTTCGGCAGTGCCGTCCGTAGAACCGTCATCAATGATTATATGCTCAAAATTTTCGAAAGTCTGGGATGCTATGCTTTTTATGGATTCTTCAATATATTTTTCACAGTTAATAACTGTTGTTATGACAGAGATCTCGGGTTTCACTTAGTGAATGTTTATATTTAAAGATCAGAATTTTTATTCCATCCGGCAGTTCTGATATTTTCTATATTTAATGTATATTTATTCTTAATTTTATAAAGCTCAAATAATTTACCGAGCAATTTTTCTATCTTAATCAGATCCGGATTTCCTTCTTTCAGGAATTTATAGCCTGCGGCTTTATGCAAACCTGTTCTTCTGAGTTTACCAATGATCTGTCTTGCTTCATCTTTCCATGCATTGTCCGGTACAGGTTTATCTGATCTTGTATAAGCGTCCAGATAAACTTTCTGTATTCCAAAACCCCTGCTTAATTTTATGAGATAATTCCAGTTGAGTTTTTCCGGTTTGATAAAATGATCAAGCTTAAGAGATGTATCATATCTGATATTCCATCCCGCAAGTCTGAGAGCATAGCACAATTCAATATCGCCTCCTGAGAATAATTTGTCGCCTGTACGGTCATTTAAAATTGAAACAAAGCCTTTTGAAATAATTTCTTTAACGGCTGATCTTCTTATAACCATTCCTGCGCCCCAGATCTCACCTCTTGAATCAGTAACATCTCCGTCCTCATCATATTGCTTTCCACAGGCATAGCTGTTACTGAATTTATCGAACCAGAAAGGAAAATCGGCTGAACTTACCGGAATACTCTCACCGCCCAGTACGGCAGTCTCCGGATATTTATCCATTATTCTCAAAGTGTTTTCAACATAATCCTTATGAAGGTGATTGTCATCATCACACAGTAGTATGTAATCGAACCCTGCATTTTCAATTCCCATCATCCGGGAATGCGAAAGACCCTGGATGGTTTGTTTCAGGATCCTGAAATCAAATTTGCTGCCGTTAACTTCCTTTATATTTCGGGCTATAGAACAAGTATTATCGAAAGAGTTATTATCAACGATTATAACTTCAATACCGGCATCTTCGGGAACAGACAGCTCTTTAATTTTTTTTAATGTTTCGGGCAGCAGCTTTGCGCTGTTATAGCAACAGACAATAATTGAAACACCTTTATTCATAGAGTTACCCGAGAGAGATATTATCCGGTTTTTCCGTTACTGCCGGAGTTTTTTTTATTGTTACCCAGTATTGAATTTTTGATCAGACTGAGTTTGTTTCTGTTAAAAATTGAAACAGGATATAAAAGATAAGAGGGGATAAGCGCGGTAATTGTTCCAAGTCTCTTATTGTTTTTATAATTTTCAATTGCCTGCGCATAATAATTCTTGGATTGTTCTTTAAACTTTCTGTATCTGAAATAATAATAAACAGATTTAAACCTGTAGGCAACAATTCCCGGGACATGCTGTAATTTTTTCCCGGCATTACCTGCTTTATATCCGGATTTTCTAAATATATCAGCTGAATTCTTTACCCATACTTTCGGATTTACGGAATAATTTTTTTTCTCTTCCATAAATTCTGTAACAAACACAATATTGGATTTTTTTACTTTCTCTCTTTTTTGTCTGTTAAAAAAATATTTTGGCGAAAGTATATAAGAAATGTATCTGATGATACTGCCTTTAAAAGAAGATTTAGTGTTTCTAAGCTGATTTCCGAAATAATTAAGTTTATGCGCAAGAGTATATTCGGGATTATCCTTATAAAGATGATAATAAAATCTCAAAGAATTGGTCAGTTTTGTACCAAAAGCAGAATAAGTAAAAAGATTAAGTCTGGATCTCTGTCTCAGGGAATTCGGATAAATAAGGAAAGATAAAATCATATAATAAGCAGCCTGCAGATTTTTATGATGATAGTGTTTGTATCCGGCTTTTTCAAAAAGGTTATAAGAGATCTCATTGTATCTGTTATATCTGAAAAAATTAACAGGCTTTTTCAGCCAGTAAAACGGATTAAGATATCGGAGGACTTTACGGAATCCCGTAACTTCCACTTCCGGTCTTTGACTTTCCTTTCCTTTGAAAATGAATTTCGGGGAAACAATGAATGTAAGCAGTAGCAGAGCATTTCCCTTTATTGTTTTATTGTTATTTCTGAATTCATTTGCATAGTAATTCAGCTTGTTTCCCAAAGGTAATCCGGGAGGAGTTGTGAAAAAGAAATAAGCCAGTTTTGCTTTTTCGGAATACTTACTTCCCAAAAATGAGTAAACGAACTGACTTTGTTTTGATCTGTGGGTTAAACCTTTGGGATAGATCATAAATGAAGTCATAAGTGTTGCAAGCGAACGTATTCTTTTCTTCTCGTAATATTTATATCTGCTGCTTTCATATAATCTATGAGCGTAATATTTATTTTTCTTTAAGGTTAAAACCGAATATATTCTTCTGAACTGTTTCTTTAATTTGTGAGAGACTCTTTTCAGATTGTATGGTTTTTCCTCATAATAAAAGAACCGGTAATAATTATACAAATAATAAAGCAGGTTTTTTTTGTCATAATGCCAGCAGTGGTACACAACCCTGTGATGAGTATTCTTTCTGTTGTCAGCTGTTGATGTTTTATTGTAACCATTCATAAAGAATGTGCCGAGGTAATCCTCAATTTTTACGAGTTTATAGTCCTGATATGCTTTAAGAAGGAACCAGTAATCCATTGTCATATGATTATCAATAGGGAACGGACCTATTCCTTTCTGAACTTCACGTTTGTAAAAATAACTTACAGGATTGATCGGAAACATATACAAAAACGGCAGCATGATCTTCTTATAATCAATTTCAGGTTTTCTTATGAATGTATGATCTTCAAAATCAAAGATCAGATTTCCAACCACCATTTCAGCTTCAGGATTTTTTTCAAATGCTTCTGCTATTTTGAAAAAAGCTCCTCTCGAATAATAATCATCGGCATTAAGGTAAGAGATTATCTCCCCGTCAGATTTATTGAATGCCTTATTCATTGCGTCAGACTGACCTTTATCGGGCTCCGATACCCATTTCAGATGCGGATACTTTTTTAATACAGCAAGTGTATTATCTTTAGAACCTCCGTCATAAATTATATGCTCAAAATTAGGATAGCCCTGTTTCAAAACACTAAGGATTGCTTTTTCAATTGTACTCTCGGAATTAAAAGAAGGAGTTAAAATACTGATCTTCGGGAAAGTTTTATCTGCCGGAATATTTTTAACTGGTTCATCTCCCCAGGGCCATCCGTATCTGAAATCATTTTCAGTTTCCAGTATTTTTCTGTGCTTGTCCTTGAGTTCGCTGTTTTTCTTTTTCCACGGAGCATTTATCAGTTTTTTAAAATCATTATCATATTCTTTTCTGACTTTCCATAATTCTTTCAATCTTGAAATGTTGAATTCAAGCATAAGAATATCCGTGTTGTCATACTGGGGCAAACGAAGAGATAATATTTTTTTTATCCCGTATTTTCTTACATCTTTTAAGGTCTTTTTAAATTCATATTTCCAGTCCTGCTTTAACAACTCTTCGTCTTTGGTATCGGTCATTCCGAGTTTTATAGCTTTCTCATACAGTCCCAGTCCTACAGTTGCTACTCCAAATCCCACGAATAATCTTACCAGATAATTCCAGTCAAGTCTGCCGGCGGGCATACAGTGCTTTAGTTTTAGTCTCGGATCATACCAGATATCCCATCCTGCCAGTACCAGCGCGTAACATGCTTCGGAGTCACCGCCGGAAGAAAGCTCAGCTCCTTTTCTGCAGCTCATGGAAGTCCTGAATCCGTCTGCAATTAATTTATCCCATGCTTTCTTTCTCACAACCATTCCCGCGCCCCAGACCTGTCCCCGTTTGTACGTAATATTTCCTTCTGAAATTTTTCCTGTATGAATATCAAGCTGCGGACCTGCGGCATAATCTCTCTGAAAATATTTAAACCATTCCGGAGGTTTTACTTCACATAATGCTTCATTTGGACCGCCGAGAGCACCGATATTCTCATGCTTACTCATTATTTCATAAGTAAGCTGTACAAAATTTTCCTCAAGCCAGTTATCATCATCGCATGTAACAAGATATTCATATTTTGCAACTTCATATCCTTTTTCAAGAGCAAGCTGTTTCCCTGGTTCCGGCTGGTCAACAATGATCAGATTAGCTTTACAATTATGTTTCTTCCATTCATTTATAGTTACTTCTTTGGAATTATCAGTAGATGCATTATCCACTAATATAACTTCCCATAATAAATTCTTATCAACTTTCTGCAAAGCCAGATGCCTTATAGTATCGGCTAATCTGTCTGCTCCGTTATAAGTACAAACTATTACGGATACTCCGTTTAATTTTACTGTTCTCTTATATTCGGGAAATCTGCTGTGATAATCTCTGAATATTGAAGCCAGATAAGGGTAGTCATTTTTGTTTGCAATTCTCTTTAATAATTTTATACCTTTGTTATATGTACCCCGGGTTTTCAGCAAACCTTCAATTCTACCGAGACAATATTCTATCATGGGTAAATCAGTATCACCTTCTCTTTTTCTGCTGTATGTAAGAAGCTTCTCATACCGGATACTTCTTAATATCTTTAAAGTTTTATGTAATTCTTTTCTTACAGAACGCGGAATTAATTTTTTATTTTCTTTTCTGAATTTCAAAGGTGTATTTCTCAGATAATGATCCAGTCCGATCGATGCCTGTCCGAATCCTCTGAACATTCTTCTGAGATACATCCAGTTAAGTCTTCCCGGCGGGAGATAATGTTTGTATTTTAATCTTGAATCATATCTGATCTTCCAGCCTGCGTTTCTCAGAGCATAGCAAATTTCAGTATCACCGCCCGCTGATAATGCATTTCCTTTCCTGTCGGTAAGTAATGATCTGAATCCCCGGTTTAATAATTGCTTCCATGCTTTTTTTCTGACAATCATTGAAGCTCCCCATACATAACCTCTGCTCCAGGTAATGTCTCCGGATCTCTCACTTTGTTTACCGACAGCAAAACTGTTTTTCCAGTCATCAAACCATTTAGAAGGGGGATTGTAAAACTCAGCTTTTCCCTGACCTCCACAAACAGCCGTATCATCATTCTCTGTCATAACTTCATAAACGGTTCTTACAAAATCATCTTTTAATAAATTATCATCATCACAAAAAACTATATATTCATATTTTGCCGTATCAAATCCTTTTTGCCGGGCAATGCTCAGCCCCGGTGTATTTTCCCTGACAATTCTCATTGGGGTGAGACAACTGGATCTTTCATAAACTTCCAAAGCTGTTCCGGATGTATTATCTGTGGAAGCATTATCCACAATAATGATCTCCCATTTCACATTCTCAGGAACAGATTGTCTGAATAAGTATTTTAATGTAAGGGGAAGGATCTTTGCACTGTTATAGCAGCAAATTACCACTGAGACTCCAGGCACTTCCTTATCAGATCTTGCCTTACCGTTCTGTGTTAAATGTCCGGAACCATTCGAACCATTCGAACCATTTTTGATCTTATCATTATTTTGAGATTCCAATAATTGCCGGTAAAAACTTCTGCTGTTGAATATTGCTTTAAGTTTACCTTTTTTCTTTTCTATCTCAAGCACTTCATTATCAAAACTATATTCGTCTTTGTAAGAGAATACTTTTGATAGCGGATATTTTTTTATTTCAGAAATTGTTTCCAGAGCCTGTGAAGTCCAGCTTTTATTCTTAAGGACTTCATTTCCGTAGATAACATTTAAATACTTGTTGTTAAGTTCACTGATACCGTCATAAAAATATTTATCCCGGAGAAACTCCCAGCTGAATTCTTTAACAGTTACAAAGTGCTTAAGTTTTAATCTTTGTTCATAATAAATTTTCCATCCGGATCTTATAAGATCTGCGCATAATTCAAGATCATAAGCAGGTTCAAAATATTTATCGATAGGTATTTCGGATATTCTGTTAACCTCTAAGCTGAGAGTATCTTTCAAAGCCTGCTTTCTTGCTATCATTCCTGAATTCCAGATAAACCCTCTGCTATTTGAAATGTCACCTGAAGCTTCATTTTGAGTACCCAAAGCATATATATCTTTATGGGAATTTATCCATTTTGGAGATTTTACATTACTGGTAAGTTCTTTCCGGCCTCCTATGATGCCTGCTTTTTTAAATTTTTTAAGAACTTTAAATGCAATTCTGAAATAATCATTTCCTATAAAATCATTTTCACTCAGAAAAATAATATTATCGAATTTGCTTTTATCTGATGCAAATTCAATTAGTTGCTTTCTTCTTTCAAAAGATCCGTTTGCGAAAATAATGTTTGCCTTTTTTCCTGATAAATCACGAATTTCTTTGATTTTGTTTTTTAATTCAGGTTCGAGCGAACTACTTATGATCATTAATTCAAAATTCATATCAACGGAAGCATCCTGTTCAAAAATATGCTGAACAGACTTTATTAAGAGAGCCGCAGAAATATTCTGATTATTGAGTATTACAGAAAATCCATGTCTGCTCTTTGAATTTTTATATTTAGGAAATCTGAAAAAAGAGAGTCCTGTAAAATTCCTGTAATATTTATGATCTTTTTTTCTGAATAAAGATTTTAAAATTCTTAATCTCTTATTATAATCTGATTTACAAATCAATCCGAGCAAAGAGGAGAGGATCCCGGTATAATACTCAATCTTTAATATGTCGGGATCTCTTTCCAGAGTTTCATTGAAGGAACGTAATTTCCATTGTTTGAATTTTCTTAATTTCCGACCTGTGGTATGTAATAATTTTCTAAGATCGTACCCTGAATTTTTTTCTGCAGATAACAGGAGAGCTTTATCTTTACCTGATTGCCTGTAAAGTTTTCTTAAATGTTTCCAGCTTAATTCTGATTCTGAAAGATAATTTTTTAAAGCAAGATCTTCGCTATAGATTATCTGCCACCCGTTTAAATTCAGATCACGGCACACCATTCTGTCAAATCCGGATAATGAAAGATCTTTAAGACCATTTCCGGAAACAGGGAAGTAATCTTTCTTTATCAGGCTATTCCAGGATTCTTTTCTCAATGCAATCCCCGCACTCCATAAATAACCTTTTGAATCAGATATATTACCCTGCGTTTTGAATTGCACGCCGATCTGGTAAACTTTTTCCGAGTTTGAAGCAAACCAGTCGGGCAATTTTATTTTTGAGGTACTTTCGGTCATACCGCCCAATGCCCCGGCTTTTCTGTTCTGCAGCATTTTCAGGGATACTTCCTCTACATAATTTATGTTCAGCAGATTTCCGGGATTACAGAAAACTATAAAATTGTATTTTGCTTTATCTATGGTTTCTTTTCTTGCTTCATATAAATTTTTTCCCTGAAGATCAAGAATGCAGAAAGGAATTTTACTCCGGTATTTTTTCCAGGAAATTTCCGCATCATCTTCAATACTTTCAGAGTTTGTATTATCTGCAAAAATTACTTCCCATGGAATGTAAGCGGGGACTCTCTGATTAACAATGTTTCTGAGAGTGATATCTGTCAGTTCTTTTTTATCTCTGCACTGGACAACTACAGTTACCCCGGTTTCTCTTACAGGCAATTTCAGTTTCCTGAGAAGATCTATGTTCTCAAACACTGTTTCAGAATTCAATAGAATGGTTTCACTGAGCTGAGCAGCTGCTCCTTCTTCATCACCGAATTCTTCAAACATTCTTCTGGCATTGCCCATTGAGTAAACTGAATAATGCTTATTCCTTATCTGTGTAACTTCATCTCTTTTTTCCTCCGGGAGATATTGTGTAAATACATCTGCAGCTTCTTTTAAAAATCTCATATCCTGTCCTGATCTCATATCTGTCAGGGTCATGGACTTTCTGTGTATCCTGTACTGAGCCAATGCTTCAGGCTGATATGCAACAGGAAACTGTGAAGCAATCCTTACCCACATTTCCCAGTCTTCACAACCTATGTTTTTTGCAATGTATCCGCCGACTTTTTCATATGTGCTTCTTTTTACAACCATCGCGCAATACTGGATCCTCTGTTTTTCCGCTAATCTGACTACCGCATTTTCAATAATTCCCGGTTCTTCAAGTTCAAGATCAGAGAAGAACATAAACTTACCGTCGTCATCTATATATTCCTGACGGCAGAAAGCAGCGCCAATCTCAGGAAATTCTGCAAATTTATTTTTAAACTTCGGATAAAATCCTTCCTTGACCATATCATCATCATGGAGAATATGAACCAGCTCGCCTACGGATCTTCTGATACATTCGGTAAAATTAAAAGAGTGTCCGACATTTTTCGGAAGCCTGTGATATCTGACACGACCTTTCCAGTTCTCTTCAACTATCTTTTTAACGTCCACTTTGGTTGAACAGTCATCCACTACCTCGATCTGCATGTTCTCTTCACCCAGATCCTGGCGCAGAACACTGTTGACGGCGTCAATAAAATATTTACCGGGATTATAGGTCGGGATCATCACAGACCATAACGGTCTCTTTATTCCTGCAGGAACAGGTTCAATTCGGGGATTTTTATTTCTAATCTCTTCTATGTTCAATTTAATCCTGTTTCAGTTAATTTACTTTCCATTTTGGTTCACGGTTTAATAGTTCAGAATGATATTCCCTGCTTTCAGCATCATTTAAAATATTTTTCAGAATATTAATATCATCGATGTTTTTGTTTAAAAATTCTTTGTCAGTCTGTTCGAGTTTATACATATAATTCAAAGCGCTTTCTTTTTTGTTATTTTTTATGTCAGCCAGAATAAGATCAAAATATCTTTGCGCGAATATTTTCTTAATGCTGTCATCATATTTAAAATCCAGTTCTTTATTCATCACTTCGTAGAACTTAAGGTCTTTCAGAATATTGTTATATACTGTTTCTCCCTGCCATTGTCCGTTTGAATGGATCCTGTACACGCTCATTAGCCGATCGATATATCGAAGTTTTCCCTTTTGTGAAAGAAGCAGATACAGCAGCATGTCTCCGTAAGGCATTCCGGAATAAAATTCCGGAATACTCACCACATTCCTCACCATCACCGTCGGCGTCATCACCGGATTATACCCTTTCAGCAGAAATTCCGCCGTCAGCTCTTCCCCCGACTCCGGGTAAACAGTTTCAAACTCATACCCGGTCTCATCATTTATCACAAGCGCTTTATGATAACACATTACAGTATCCTTATTTTCTTCAAGAAAATCATGCTGGATCTGAAGTTTGTTATCATCCGTCCAGTAATCATCGCCATTAAGCAATGCTAGATATTCACCTGAGCAAAGGCTGTGAGTAGCAACATCCATCTCCATCATACCCATATTTTTTTCGGGAAGGAACAATTTGAATTTTCCCGGATACTTTTCGGCATATTCTACCGCTATCTCTCTAGTATTATCCGTCGAACAATCTTCACCAAGTACTATCTCAAAATCAAAATCCGTTTTCTGGCCAAGCACACTGTCCAGGCACTTCGAAATATACTTTCCGTGATTGTAAGCAGTCATCCAGACGCTGACTTTCATTTGGTTATAATAAATAAAATAAAATAAATGAAAATGAATTTTAATACGTTTCTGAATACTTTACAACTATTTTTTTCTGTTCTCTAAAAATTTATTATCAGCTAATTAAACATTTGAAAAAACACTAAAATATAACCTGTAATTTCCTTGTTTATTTACTGAGAACAGATAAATCATCTTGTATGAATAATTTTTTAAAAACTGTTAAAAAAAAATCACGAATGTCTGAATTTATCCAGACAGTAATCATAGATCAGGTAATCAAGTTCATTTTTTTCTTTGAACTTTTCAATGAAATCATCCGTGATGATCGATATTTGTGAATCCTTTTTGGATTTATTGACTGAACTCACACTGATCTTCCTTTTCTTAATTATCTTTGCGAGTTTATCAACGGACTCCTGCATCTTCTCTGTAATTCCTATAAAAAAATATTTATCAAGCACTTCCCTGTAATTATCCTCGTCACAAGGAAGATAATAAGCCAGCAGGTTTTGATTTGAATCAATGTATTCTTCAAGAGTATTATCAGTTCTCCCGAAATGCCGTGAATAATAATACAAAGACACATAAAAACTCAGCGGATTCCTGATAAAAGTAAACGCTTTAATATTATTTGAGTCATCCAGTATTTCCGGGTATCTCTGAAAAAGATAAATGCCTTCGTAATTGAAATGACCAACCAGACATGTTTCACTGTTTAGTTTATTAATGTCATATCTGTTTTTTTTGTATTGATTTATTTTATTGAGATCTCTGTAATGATCATAAACCATGCTGAACCAGTTTCCAAGTGATTTAGTTAAGGAAGTCCCTCCGCATTTCATGAAATGATGGAATATATAAGCGGATCTTTTGTTAAGATAATCCTTCGTACTGGTTTTTGTTTTCCCCGGTATTTGTATAAGCTTTTTTTTCAAAAATAAAATTTTTTAAGTGAATAAAATAATTCTATTCAAGAGCTGTTTTTGATCCCAACATACATCCCTCTACCAAATAAACCAATACTGTCATAAAACACCTCCAGTCCCGCATCTGTAAATGCCTTTCTGTACTGTGCGTCACTGAACAAACCTATCTCATGCTTCTCTTTAAAATGTGTAACCTCTTCCGGTGTTCCTACAAGATAGTTGATGTCAAGAACTGACATTTCATTCCTGATCTCACTTGTATACATCCAGGTAATTTTCAGTTCAGGTTCCTCGTAATGATTTGCCGTGATAGTGCCGGTTCTGAAATTTTCTTTGCTGAACCATGGTTCGATTATCACAAGTCCTCCGGGATTCAGATGGCTGTGCATATATCTCAGCGAACTAAAGAGATTATCTTCAGTTTTTACATACCCTATAGAACTGAACAAACAAGTGATCACATCAAATTTTCTGTCAAGACTGAACGCAGATACATCGGCTATGTGAAAGACCGATCGGGGACATCTTTTTCTTGCTATCTCAAGAAGCTCTTCATTTATATCCAGCCCGTGAGTTTCATAAAATTCCTCAAGATGTTCTATATGTTTTCCAGTACCGCAGGCTGTATCAAGCAGCGATCTTGCAGAAGGGTTATATCCCTTTATTAGCTTATGCAGCTTTTCGGATGCTTCTTTATAATCCTTGAAATGATATATGGCATCGTAAAATTTTGCGGACTTAGTGAACATGTGGTATTAAGTATTAAGTATTAAGTATTAAGTATTGGGTATTGAGTATTGGGTATTGTGCCTTTTTTCTTTTTGCATAAAATAGAAATCTATAAACTATAAACTATAAACTATAAACTATTAACTATTAACTATTAACTATTAACTATTAACTATTAACTATTAACTA
>CALMST010000324.1 GCA_937872315.1 uncultured Ignavibacteria bacterium
ATTGATGTAAGCGGAGAATTACAGATTGATTCAGTTGTTTTGATAAGCATGGCAAATGTAACACACTGCTTAGATTGTAATCAAAGATACATAATACTTGAATTTGAAGAAAAGAATTCTGCACAACTGGAAGTAATGCCTCCACCTGATGAATATATTGCTCCTCCTGGATATTATATGCTTATAGTTCTAAATGATAAATCGAAAAGTGATTCCGGGCAAGTTCGAATCCCTTCTGTTGCAAAGATTGTAAAGGTAGAATAGGATTATATATGAAACGTTTACTAATAATCATATTTTTTATTTTATTTTTTACATCCAATATATTCTCACAAGTTTATCTTCAATGGGCTAATTTATACACGAATGGTAATTACTCTCCTACATATGGTTATAGATTAATCTCAGTTTCAAACAACCTATACTCAGTTGGCGTATCAGCTGTTTTTGGGAGATATGATATGGCTTTATTAAAGTACTCAACTAAAGGTAATATTATCTGGTCGAGAAGATTCGATACTCTTTCAAGTATATCGAATGGAGGTGCATGCATTTTAGCTGATGATTCCGGTAATCTTTTTGTAGGTGGAACAAGTTTGTGGAAGTATGACATGAAAAGTAATTTACTTTGGAATAAACAATTAACCTCAGGAAAAGGAATTCCTTCATTATTTCTTGATAAGGAGAATTATATTCTGATGTCGAGTGAATTTGCTAACAATAGTTTTTTGATAAGAAAATATTCCTATTCCGGTGATTCACTATGGGAGAAAAGATTCAAACCGGAAGGAACGATTGCAGCCAGATGGAAAGATGCTGCCAAAGACAATGAAGATAACATCATTACAGCAGGATATATGAACAAACCGGGAATTGGAGATGTGTATGATTTCATGACGGTCAAGTTTTCGAGTGATGGAGACTCAATATGGGCAAACCGGTTTGATCAGGGTATAGATAATTTATGTTATGCAATGACCGTAGATGATTCAAACAATGTATATGTAACAGGCAATACACAAAATGCAAACTACGACATGGTCACAATAAAGTATTCACCTGACGGAAGTCTAATTTGGCAGAAAATATTTAACGGAGGTTCGGGGGACACGGGTTATGATATTGAGGTTGATAAAGATGAAAATGTTTATGTTGCGGGCAGAGCCGGTGGTTTAGGTCTTACAATAACAAAGTATGACAAGAACGGAAACGTAATATGGTTTAGAAACCGACCTGACAATGCTATAGGAAACTTTCCCGTTCTCAGACTTGACAAGGAGAACAGTGCTTACATGGCTTTCTTCCTGGTGACTCCGCAAGGAGGCGAAATGTGCGCGATCGAAAAATATGATACCGAAGGAAATCCAAAATGGCTGGCCAAATACGGAATTGATAGTACTACTTCATTACAGAAAATTTATGATTTTTTTATAGACAGCACATTCAGCATTTATGCAACCGGAAGAAGTAAGAATACTATAATGACATTAAAGTTTGTTCAAACTCCTACTTCATTAAATGAAACCAATAGCCAGATCGTTAAGGATTTTTATCTTTCACAGAATTATCCAAATCCATTCAATCCGAGCACAATTATCAATTATAATTGTTCAATGTTCAATTTTATTACTTTAAAAGTTTATGATGTTTTAGGAAATGAAGTTGCGACTTTGGTGAATGAGAATAAACCGGCAGGGAGTTATAAGGTTGAGTTTTCCGCAGAGAGTATTGGAAGAGATCTGGCGAGCGGGATTTATTTTTATTCGCTTTCTGTGGACGGGGTAGTAGTGGATACAAAGCGGATGGTGCTTCTTAGATAGTTAGTAGTTAATAGTTAGTAGTTAATAGTTAATAGTTTGAATTTAACTGCAGAATAAAAAAAAGACGGAAAATAAAATATCTCCCGTCTTCAAATTACTAACTATTAACTACTAACTGATCAGGCGTCTTTCAGTGCCTCGGCTCCGCCCACGATCTCAAGTATCTCTTTCGTAATAGCAGCCTGTCTAGCCTGATTGTATGATAACTCTAATTCTGAAAGCAGGTCAGAAGCATTCTTCGTAGCAGTTTCCATTGCTGTCATTCTTGCAGCCTGTTCCGCTGCATTTGATTCCAGCAGGATCTTCCAGAACTGTATCCTGTATTGCTTTGGAATAAGTACCTTCAGAATATCTATGGCATTCGGTTCAAAAATATAATCTGTATTTTTCTTTTCCTTTATTCCAGTATTATCTTTTAAATCAACTGTTTTTTTTATAGGAAGAAATTGCTCCATTGCAGTTTCCTGTTTTACAACAGATATAAACTTAGAGTAAACAATATCTACCCCATCATATAATTTCTTTTGATAACCGTCTATAATATTATTCACAATGTCATTCGAAATTTCAAGTGACAGATCATTAAATATATTTATATAGGTCTTGATTACATTTACATCTTTTTTCTTAAACGCATCAGTACATTTTCTCCCTACGGTGATAACTTTTGTATCCGCGCCCAGTGTGTTAATATAATTGGAAGCGTAACGTATAATGTTTGTGTTAAAGGAACCGGCGAGACCTCTGTCAGCAGATACAACCACTACGAGTTTATTTTTAACTTCTCTCTGAGTCATGATCTTTTCGGCTTCTTCTCCGGCAGCTTCCACAAGCTGGCTCAGGAGTTCATTGATCTTATGAGCATAAGGTCTCATAGTAATGATCCTTTCCTGCGCTCTCCTGAACTTAGCAGAAGCCACCATTTTCATAGCTTTGGTGATCTTCTGTGTACCTTTGACACCGCCAATCCTGACTTTTAATTCTTTAAGTGTAGCCAATTTATTAGTTAATATTTTTGTAGTTTGCAGTTAATAATTTGTTTTAACATTATTAACTTAAAAAATTATCATCAACTCAACTCTTCGTATTGTAAAAAATCTGTTAACTTATATCAAACAAATCTTAACAATTACTTAAGTCCGATCAGATCACTGTAACGGAAGATTTGAATTTCTCCGTAAAGTCTTTCAAAACAGTATTCAGCTTCTCGCTGTTTTCTGCAGAAAGATCTTTTGTTTCCCTGATACTTGTAAGAATTTCCGCATGCAGATTTTCAACCTGTGAGAAAAGTTCTTCCTGATATCTATTAATATGTTCGACCGGGATCTGATCAAGATAACCTTTAGTTGCAGCATATATTATCAGAACCTGATTCTCAACTGGCATAGGTGAATACTGCTTTTGCTTGAGTATCTCAATTAATCTTTCACCTCTTCTGAGCTGCTGCATCGTTGCTTTATCAAGATCCGAACCGAATCTGGAGAATGCCTCAAGCTCTCTGTACTGAGCAAGGTCAAGTCTTAAAGTACCTGCAATTTTTTTCATAGCTTTGATCTGAGCATTTCCACCCACCCTTGATACCGAGATACCCACGTCAATAGCAGGTCTGATACCGGAGTTGAATAAGTTTGACTGGAGATAGATCTGTCCGTCAGTAATTGAAATTACGTTAGTAGGAATGTATGCTGATACGTCACCTGCCTGTGTTTCAATAATAGGTAAAGCTGTAAGACTTCCACCACCAAGATCATCGGAAAGTTTGGAAGCTCTTTCGAGTAATCTTGAGTGAAGATAGAAAACGTCTCCCGGATAAGCTTCTCGACCCGGAGGTCTTCTAAGTAACAATGAAACCTCTCTGTAAGAAGCTGCCTGTTTTGTAAGGTCATCATAAACCACAAGCGCATGTCTGCCTGAATCACGGAAATACTCTCCAAGTGTAGCTCCCGCAAAAGGTGCAATATACTGAAGAGGTGCCGGATCAGAAGCCGTAGCGGCAATTACTGTTGTAAATTCCATTGCTCCCGCGTCCTGAAGACTTTTTACAACCTGAGCTATGGTAGATCCTTTCTGACCGATAGCTACATATATACAATAAACTCCCTTACCTTTCTGATTAATTATCGCATCAATTGCAACAGCAGTCTTTCCTGTCTGTCTGTCACCAATGATCAGTTCTCTCTGACCTCTACCGATCGGGATCATAGCATCAACAGCTTTTATACCTGTCTGTAAAGGTTCCTTTACAGGCTGTCTCTGAATAACACCAAGAGCTTTTCTTTCAAGAGGGGAGAACTTATCAGTATGAATCTCACCTTTTCCGTCAATCGGCTGTCCAAGAGGATTGATAACCCTGCCCAGCATTTGTTCACCGACCGGCATGGAAGCAATTCTTCCAGTTCTTTTTACAAGATCACCTTCTTTTACAAGAGATGATTCACCGAAAAGAATACAACCTACGTTATCCTCTTCCAGGTTAAGTGCGATTCCGAATACATTGTTAGGGAATTCTATTAGTTCACCTGCTTCACACTTTGATAAACCGTAAACTCTAGCTACACCATCACCGACATACAAAACCGTTCCTACATCAAATACATCAACTTCCGTTTCAAATCCGGATAACTGTTTTCTCAGTATCGCGGAAATTTCATCTGATTTTACTTCTGCCATTTTTTATTTCTCCTGAATGATTTATTCTTATTTATAAAATTTTTATTTCTCTGATCTTCAATCAATCAATTAATTAAGACTGAAGTCACCTTCTTTGAATTTATCCTTTAGTCTCTCAAGCTGTCTTTTAATACTTGCATCCAGAATCGTATCATTTATTTTAGCAACAAAACCTCCTATAATAGATTTATCGATCTCATATCTCATATTACCTTTAAGTCTTGTATATGAATCGATCTTCATTTTCATGCTTTGTTTCTCTTCATCGCTAAGCGGAATGGAAGTCTTAACGAGCACATCAACTATCCCTTCCTTTTCCTTCCTCAGATTTAAAAAATCCTCAAACAATCCCTGTAAAAGGAATTCCCTTCTTCTGTTAACAAGAAGTATCATGAAATCAAGGGTGAGACGGGATATGTTTCCGGAAAATATTTCATTTATGAGAGCTAGTTTTTTGCTTTTACTGACTATCGGACTTTTAAAAAACAATTCAAGGTCTCTGTTTGAATTAATAAGTCCAAGGATCTTTTCAATGTCAGTCGTAACTCCATTAAGCTTATCCTGCTCTTGAGCAACATCATAAAGTGCTGTTGTATATCTTCTGGCTGCTTTGGTTATCATTTGATATTAATTCTGTTAATTTTAATTATTCGGTATCTGCGATATAAAATCATTTACTATTTTCTTCTGCTTGTTCTCATCAAGATTTTCATTAATGATCTTTTCTGCGGCTTTTATAGCGAGATCAGAAACTTCATTTCTCAGATCAGCCATAGCAGTATCTTTCTCCTGCTGAATCTCAATTTTGGCCTGTTCCAGAAGCTTTCTCGAATCTTCCTGCGCTTTTGCCATTAATTCTTCACGTAATTTTCCTGCTGCATCTCTGGATTCACTTATTATTTTCATTGACTGAGCATTAGCTTCTGCAAGAATTTTTTTATTCTCGACAACTAAATTCTCAGATTCAACTTTTATTCTCTCAGCCTGATCGATTGAATCTCTAATGCCCTGCTCTCTTGTATGTAGAGAAGTAAGAAGAGGTTTCCATGCTATCTTTTTAAGAAGAAACAGCAGAAGAATGAAAATAATGATCTGCCAGATAATAAGACCCGGATTTATGGAAAGAAGCATTGGCTTCTCATCATGCCCACCCGGTTCACTCAGTAAAAAAACGAATGAATAATTAAAAAGTAATGATAAGTAATAAATCATTATTCTTATTTATTTAATTTAAAATTTATTTTTCACAGGGAAAAATTTCCCGTGAAATCTGGATCTGAAATATAAAACGAATTTATGTTAACTCTGTATTAGCTCTTTGTTGCAAGTAAAATACAGATAACAAGTCCGAACAGAGCAACACCTTCAACAAGCGCTGCTGCGATGATCATTGATGTTCTAATTTCACCTAAAGCTTCCGGCTGTCTTCCGCTGGCTTCCATAGCTGATCCTGCAAGTCTTCCGATTCCGATACCTGCACCTATTACTGTTAATCCGGCACCTATACCGGCACCTAAAAATGCTAAATCCATTTTTTATTAGTCTCCTTTTTGTTTTATTTTATTTTTTGTTTGAAATATAATTCTAAGTAAAAATCTGTGTTTAAATCTTTTTAAGTACTGAAATCTGATCCCTGCTGCAGACAAAAATCTTAATGGTGATGCATTGCCATATTTATATACAAAACTGAAAGCATCGTAAAAATATAAGCCTGGAGCAATGCAATGAAAATTTCCATCATGTAAATGAATAATGCAAATGGTACCGCTATTACAGAACCGGCATATTCCATTACAAAAATTAATCCTATCAATGAAAAAATGATAATTGATCCTGCTGTTATGTTAGCAAACAACCTCATCAGAAGTGAGAATGGTTTTGTGAATAACCCGATAAACTCCACCACAACCATAATAGGAAGTACAAATACAGGAACGCCCGGAGGCACAAGTCCTTTAAAATAATTTACGAATCCCTGAGCCTGGATACCTTTAACCTGTGTTACGAAAAATGTGATCAAAGCCAGACCGGCTGTAATGTTAATATTTTTGGTAGGCTGAGCCATGAACGGGAACAGACCTATAAGATTAGCGATCATTATAAAAAAGAACAGGGTAAGGAAAAACGGCATCAGCTTCAATCCCTCTTTGCCCATATTGGGAACGACAATGTCATCCCTTACAAATACGACTATAGATTCCACCATATTGCCCAAACCTTTTGGAACTTTGTTCTTTGTATTTGATGATGCGGCAAACCATAAAAGTATTATACAGATGATGCATGCAAGAAACATCATAACAGTCGTCTTCGTGATCGAAAAATCAATATTTATTCCGAAGACATTAACAGGCTCAAACTGAGGAAGATGTAATTTTCCAAGAAAGTAAAAATCAATATAATGGTGATCTACTACTTTATCAATTACACTGAACTCTTCTTCTGCTTCATGCTCAATGTTTTCTCCTGCTTTTTCTATTTTTTCCGATTCGGTAGTTCCGGTGCCTGATTCATGCCCTTCCTGAGCAAAAGAATTTACTGCTCCAGTCGTTAAAAGGAGAAATAAAATTAAAAAAGCGAACTTGTTAATAAAATTATTATTAGTTGTAAACGAAGTGATTTTTGAAAGCAAATTTTTTATCAATTAATTATTTTGCGTATTTTGTTTTATATAAGTATTTCCTGAAAGATAATTTATTTCCATTACAAGAAACAAAAAGTAAAATATAAATAAGATTACCGGGAAACCTATTCTGTCAAATTTTAAAAAGTAAACCAAAACAAAGACCAGACCTGCGATTGCAAACATTCTTACCACCATACTCATCAGAACTATATTAAAAAATCCTTTTCCCTGTGTCCTGAACGCTCTTGTCACTATAAGACTGCCGATCACAACATTTATGAAACAAACCAGCCAGCCTGTAATGAATGGTATAGTGAGATTTTCCAGTCCAAGATAATTTATCAGAACAAATCCCAAAATCAAAAGGATCACACTTATTATCAGGATCCTTATTAAAAATTTTTTAAAATCCAGTGATTTCAGTATTTATTAAATTTTTTGTTTTCAATCTTATCTTTTTCCGTCAGCTTTTTTATGTTCAGATAAAAGCTGTAAAAACCCGCCGCAAAACCTGTAAAAGAAAGTATCAGTGTAAACAACACACCGGTATCAAACTTTCCGTCAAGCCACATTCCAACCCAAAGAAATAACAGGATCGTTACCACAAGTGATATTCCTAATCCGGAATACTGAGCAAATTTTGAATCAGCTTTTAATAACGGTTTGGAAAGAATTTTTTTTAAAGAACTGCTATTCGTTTCTGAGTTTTTTGGATCACTTTCCTCAGATTTTTTTTGGTTATCATCCATTTATTTGGCGAACACAAAATTAACGAAATTGCGTTTCAAAATCAATTCGACTTTGAAGGGATTTCAAAGAAATTTTATTTTTTTGAATGCCGGATATCAGAAATTTAAACTTGCAGATCTTCCAATACATGAGAATTATTTCGCCGGATTTAATGGTCTGATCTCAATTTCACTGATAAGCGCCCTTCCAGGAAGCGCAGCTGCTAAAAAACAGGATTCCGCAACATCATCCGGTGATAAAATAGTATCCCGTCTTGAACTGAGTCCGGCGCTTGGATGGTCAAAGAAATTAGTATCGACCGATCCCGGGCATACAGTAATTACCCTGATATTATCTCCCCTGACTTCTGCCATTAAAGATTTAGACAGACCCATGACTGCATGCTTGGAAGCGCTGTAAATTGAAGCAGTTGCTACGCCGTTCTTTCCGGCTATTGAAGACATGTTAATTATAGTTCCGGATTTTTTTCTGAGCATGTATTTTAATGAATATCTGTTGCAGAGATAAAGCCCTTTAACATTCACTGCAAACATTTCATCAAAATCCTTTGTCTTCGAATCAGCCAGCTTTGCAAATCTGCCGAATCCGGAATTACATATCAGGACATCGATCTTTTTAAATTTCTTTACAACAGTTTCAAAAAGTTTTTTAATGTCAGATTCTTTTGAAACATCGGTTTTAATAAAATGTAGAAACGGATCATTTATTGAGGCTGGTTTGGTCCTGGATGCATTTATTACGATATAATTATTTTTTAAAAATATCTTTGCGCATGAGAGTCCTATACCTCTGGATGCTCCTGTGATAAGAATTACTTTTTTCATGTTATTTTTTGATTAGGTCGTAAACTAAGTTTAGCGATTTGAAAATTAAAGGCTTAATAAATTAATTAAGAATTAATAATTAATAATTTCAGATCAGAATTCAGTCCTGAATTGTTTTAAATTATTTAATTTATTAATCTGAATTTTATTTGAAGTTAAATTAAATAGATAAATTTGTTTGTATCAGAATTTCAAAAGTATAAGATTTTAAAAGTATGTATAATTCTGCCATTGGTAGTTTCTGTTTTTTTTATCTCCTGCAGAAAAACCGATTCCAAAAAAAATGATCCTAATTCCGGAAAATCAGATTCATCAGTAATTGTAAGTAAAACTGATAATAAAAAACCTGATGACAGTTTGATCTGTATATTGGGTGTCGGCGATCTGATGCTCGGAACAAATTATCCTTCTTCTGCTTCTTTACCTCCTGATGGCGGAGAATTTTTACTGGATAGTGTCAAAGACATTCCGGATAATGCAGATATAGTTTTTGGAAATCTTGAAGGTACATTTCTTGATACAGGAGGGGAGCCTAAGGTTTGTAATACACCGGACAATTGTTACAGTTTCAGGACTCCGGTAAAGTACTGTGAAATTCTGAAGTCAGCAGGTTTTAATTTGCTGAGTCTTGCTAATAACCACAGTAATGACATGGGTGAAGAGGGGAGAGAATCAACTATTAAAACTCTCGAAAAAAATTCCATCAGATATGCAGGATATGCTGAATTGCCTTTTACAATCTTTGAGATTAACGGAAGCAGATTCGGATTCACTGCATTTGCACCTAATTATGCTTCTCAGAATATTAATGATCTGAGCAATGCTGTAAAAGTTGTAAGTGAACTTAAAAAAAAGTGTGATATTGTTATTGTTTCATTTCATGGGGGAGCTGAAGGGAGCTCTGCGGTCAGAGTTCCAGGTAAGAAAGAAATATTTCTTGGGGAAGACAGGGGGAATGTTTATGAATTTGCTCATGAGGTGATCGATGCAGGCGCGGATATAGTTATCGGTCACGGACCTCATGTACCAAGAGCGATTGAGTTATACAGGAATAAAATTATAGCATACAGTCTCGGAAATTTCTGTACTTATGGAAAGTTCAGCACATACGGAGTTCAGGGAATTGCGCCTTTGCTTAAAGTTTATCTCGATAAAAAAGGAAATTTTGTAAAAGGAAAAATTTATTCTTATACACAAAAAGGCAGAGGTTATCCTGTCCCTGATCCTGAACTTAAAGCGGCAATATTAATAAAAGAGTTAACCGGAATGGACTTTCCGGAAACAGGTCTGATCATAGAAGAAACAGGGGAGATTGAGTTAACCGGCGGGATTTAACTGATAATTGTAAAGAAAAGTTTATCTTAACTTTTACATAAAAAAAAACAGCGGTAATTAATATTACCGCTGTTAAAAATATTGCATTTATACAAGTACGCCCGACTGGAATCGAACCAGTAACCTACAGCTTAGAAGGCTGTTGCTCTATCCGATTGAGCTACGGGCGCATATTTAATTAATAATTATCAATTATTAATTATCAATCCACCGCATGGCGGATCAATTTATTATTGCTTCCTTTATAATAAGAAAAACTCAACACACTCAACACACTCATTAAATTTACAATGCGCAAAGTAGCTATTATAAAAATCTTTTTCAATCATAAATCGAATCCGAACAGCATGCCGAAATAGAAATTCCAGTCTTTACCGTAAGTGTACAACTGATCATTATAAACATTTGAGAACTGATTAAAACCATAAGCGGCATCAAAAAATATGCTTGTCGGGAATACATAAAACGAAAATGCCTGTAGTCTGAGCTGCGCGCCGATATCTGTTTTAAACTGGTCCAGCTTAGTAGCGCTGCCGTCCCATGCATTTCCAAAATCACCATAGATCGAAAGATAAAGCTTATCAAGATACATAGGTGATATTCTTGTATCAATTCTTTGAATTAAAGGCATACGATAAGTCAGATTTGCAACAGCCATTCTTCCTCCGCCGAGAGAATAAAACGGATATCCCTTCATTCCGGGTAAACCTGTAGCATAATAATCATAGAATGATTCGACCGGCGGACCGAATATAGTTCCTCCGATCAGCTTAAGGGTAATAGAATGCCGGTTATTAAATAATCCAAATCCCTGTGATAACTCCCCGTATAGTTTGTTAAGATTTCGCGTTTCATAATTTGTAGTCACAGTACCGTCATCATTTACCTGAATAGAAGGATTAATATTACTGATCTCATAATCATATCTTATATCTATGTTTCTGCCGATTGGATTTATGTCAGAATTCCTGCTAGGCATTGTATAATTGTAATTGTATGAAAGGAAGAAATCATTTGCCTTGAAGTATGTCTCGTTTGTTGACCTGACTGATATGCCGCTTCCGGGAATTGCAAATGCATCAAGATCATAATCATACTGTGAAAAGATGTAACCCGCATCCACGAGGTGATTATAATTTATGATATTAAAAGCCATGCTGAAATCAAATGATAGGAGATCATAAGTAATATCATCAGCTATTGTATCAGTCGGAAATCCGATATTCACTGTAGAATTTCTTGTAACGTTGTATCCGCCGAGAGTAAATTTGGGCTGGAACTTAACCTGCTTTGTAAAAAAATCCTTGAAGAATGGAAAACCGTTGTTGTATTCAAACGTAAGGAAAAGATCTCTTTCCGCCTGACTGTTAATGGATGCTCCGCCGAAAATTGAAAATCTGTTAAGAGCTTCACTTGAAAAAAAGTATAACCCGGGTTTTATAGCTTCAAAGAAACTATACTGATTTGCTCTCTTGTATGTGTCGAATCTTAAGACAGGTACAATTGATAACGGGGTGAATTTGCTGCTGTAAGGTTTCTTACTATATTTTGGAACATCCTTGTCGTTAAAATTTTTCAGTTTAACCCAGTTATACTGGCTTCCTGCTTTAAGAGAATCTTCAGTTGCATATTTTGGAATGAGTTTATCCGGTTGTTTATATGAACCGAATTCTGACGGGTCCTTCTCTTTGAATTCCTTTATCATAGCGATCTTGTATCCTGTGGACTTATAAGTGGCAAAGGCAATGTCACCTGTGGAATCAACAGTAGGCATGAATGCGCCGCCTAAAACATTAGTGATCTGTTTTATTTCCCTGTTCTCCATGTTCATGGAGTAAATATTAAAAATACCTGTCTTGTTGCATGAAAAATATAATTTTTTCCCGTCAGGTGAATAGGACGGATTCCGGTAATCAACGCCTTTGTCATCAAGAATGAATTCTATGTCGCCCGTTGCAATGTCTATTTCCGCTAGCTTTCTTGATTCTTCGAATGAATAATCGAAAACTATCTTCTTACCGTCTTTTGAAAATTTCGGATTATAAATTTGTTCACCGTTATTAAAGGCTGTAAGCGGATCATAATTCTTTCCGTTTGCGTCAGCTATCTCAAGATTAAGAGTACCGTCTCTGTTGACAACAAAGCAGATCATTTTACCGTCCGGGGAATATGAAGGCGAGTAAGCTCTCAGATTTTCAGTTAACCTTTTTTCTTCTTCGGCTTTCAGGTCGTATTCATACAGATCATAGATAGTAGCGTGATGAATGGTCGGAGGTGAATTTCTTTTTGCAAAAAGTATCTTTTTACCGTCAGGTGACCATGAATAATTTGTAGCAACAGGTGCTGTAATGAATTCGCTTTTTTTCTTTTTCATGTCATAGATAAAAAGCCCTGTGGATCCGTAGTCAAAATCCTGATTGGAAAGGTAGGCAATTTTATTACCATCGGGAGAAAACTGAGGGTAATAATTTGCGAAACCAATTTCTTCTATAAGCAATCCGTCCACCATACTGCTTTTTACATCAGAGAGTCTGATACCGTAATCTTTTTTAAGATAAGCTTTCCACTCGTTATAAAGCTGTTTACCGTCTATGCCCAAAGCTTTTTTCACTGCCCTGTCCATACTGAAGTTTGTAAAATCCCCCAGGTTCAGAGTAATTTCCTTCAGTTTATTTTCACCGTATTTCTCAGCAATATATCTTGTCAGCGCAAATCCGAGATTATATATAGATTCAGCTTTTAAACTTGTAATAGAAGAAAACTGTCCCATCTCACCCCATGACATTAAATTATCATCAGTAATATAACTTCTTAGTATCATGTCTCTGTGTGAATCCCAGTATTCATAAGATAACTGCTGGCGCTGATACTGGGCTGTACCTTCCGCATACCAAGCAGGCACACCCACGCCTGAAAGGGGGTAGGAAATTATGATATTCGGATAACCGTAAAGCACATCTGGTCTGATCTCGTTTTCATAACCAAGCCACTGAAGATAAATTGCGGGAAGTTTGCTTCCGTATTTTAAAGAAGCCTGAACCTGAATAGCATGGGTAAATTCGTGTGTGACAACATTCCGCAGCCAGTTGTGTGTTCCTCTCAGATCGTAATCCATTCCTGATGCATAGATCTCTATCCTGTTGCCGAAATAATCAGTAGCTCCGTTTGCGATATCCGAAACATCGTTTATTATAAAAGTTACACGATCTTTAGGTTTGTAATCATATAGAGAAGTGATTGGTCCGTAAACTTCTTCAGCAATTTTTGCAACGGTCTGAGCTGTCCTTTCAGTGCCGCTGTGATAATGAACATAAAAGTGTTTAGTCTCTATAGTAAACCAGTCTAATTCAGGATGGGGATCGAATTGAGAATGTACATTTTTAACAGGAAGCAATAGCAAAAGAGCAAATAGGATAAAATACAAGTTTTTAATATTAAACATTGAATGTTAAATTTTTAATAATTATAATTGGAACAAAATTAGGTATATAAATCTTGAAAAGAGAGATAAAATCGGTAAGAATTGATCTATAATTTAAAGAAGTTAATTTAATAATTAAAAGAAAGCTTATTGATAAAAAAATACATTTTTTGCAATTTTAATAACACATTAATTGAATTTTAATTCAGTTAAAAACAGAGTAACAGTTTTTAATAATACTTCGGTTCCGATAATAATAATAATTCTATTTGTTATTAGCAATGTTTCTTTTTCTCAAGGCAGAAGAAACACAGGTAATACCAATTTCAATTATATAAAATCAAATCCTAACGACACAGGCTCAGCTGTTTCACAAGATTCATTACTTTCAAATGATATCAAAAATGAATTAGTAGGAGACTCAACCGTTCGTTTAAAGTATTTTACTTATGTACCGGAATATTCTTATGGCACAAGTCTTTCAGGTCAAACATCCCCGTTTTTACTTGGTGAAGCATCCCAGATAAAAAAAGAACTGACCTTTGACAGTACCGGGAATGCTGTGATCACAGAGACACTTGACGGACAGCCAATCCGGGCTCCGCTTATACTTCCACTGGACAAATACATAGCAGATAGAAGTTATATTAATAATGAAAAAGTTTTTCTGGATATTGTAGCTAATAAATTTCAGGGAAACACAAAGGATGATATCAGTAAACTTTTTGAAAAGTTAACTGACATTACTATACCGCTTCCGTTTACTTCAGAAAGCATTTTCGGTCCGCCTACACTTAGCCTGAAAATAAACGGTGCTGTTGACATTACGGCATCCTATCAGAATAACACAAGTGATCAGACCATCATATCGGGTGTAAGTAATTCAAACAACAGCATAAATTTCAAACAGGAAGTTCAGTTAACAGCTAAGGGAACTGTCGGAGATAAACTGTTTATAGATGCTGATTATAATACGCAACGGCTTTTTGATTTTGAAAATCAGCTGAAGATTAAATATGAAGGATATGCGGATGAAGTTATAAAAAGGATAGAAGGAGGTAATGTATCTCTGCAGACAAATTCCGGATTGATCGGTTCTTCACAGGCTTTGTTTGGAGTGATAGGTGAATTCCAGTTAGGTGCTCTTCAGTTATCAGCTGTCGTTTCTCAGAAAAAAAGTAAGACGGAAGTCAAGGATTACAGCGGAGGAGCGGTCGATCAGGAATTCAATCTTAAAGTGTGGGATTATTCAGATAATCATTATTTTCTTGATACTGCATACAAAGCGAGTTTCCTTGATTATTTTAACAGCACAAGTATAAGCCAGACCACGAGTGATCTGAGCGTTGATGAGAATTCATTCGAAATTTGGGTTCAGACCGATGTCACTACCACAGGTTACAGAAGAGCAGGATTGCATGTTGATCTTGGTCCGATTCCACAGGAGACGGGAAAGTATGCTGACTCTTTAAAGTCTGTGCCAAATCCGCAACAGGGAGTTAGCGCCTTTGGTCTTGTAAGGAAACTTGAACCTTCCGAATATTCATTGAATAAGTATGCAGGATTTATAACTCTCAAGATCAGTCTGCCGGATAATTATTTTGCCGGTGTTGCTTATAAAAGGACAGCTACCGGCCAGCAGTACGGAACCATCAGTACAGACACAAATGTAAGATCTACCGATACCCTTGTTCTTAAAATGATAAAGGTAAGTACCCTGATCCCGGCTAACACGCATGCCTGGGAATTAAAGATGAAGAATATTTACCGTCTTCCTGTTTCCAAAATTGTCAGAGATGGTTTTGATTTTCAGATCAAATATATAAATGAGGGAATATATAATCCCACATATCCTATTCAGAATCTCAATGATTATATCATCACAATAATGGGACTGGATAAATACTCAAACGGGCGAAGCGGAGGACCCGATAATCTATTTGACTTTCTGCCGGGAACCACAATAGATACCGAAAACGGTTACATAATTTTTCCAACTCTTAAACCGTTTCTCAATAATCTGAGAGACACAATTAACGGGATCACAATTGACTCTGCCACTTACTGGTATCCCCAGATTTATTCTGATCTTAAAGTAAACGCAAGACTTCTTCCCAATGCAAACAATTATGTAATGACCGGACGCGCAAGAGGTGAGCAGGGAATAAGTAATACTATAAATCTCGGATTTAACATAGTGCAGGGTAGCGTTGTGGTAAAGATCGGTGAAAGAAGTCTGGCAGTAAATTCTGATTATACTGTTGATTATTCAACCGGTACAGTTGTGATAAGAAACGCGGCGGCGCTGCTGTCGAAAGATCTCCGGATATCCTATGAAACGAATGATCTGTTTACGCTTGCATCAAAAACTTTTCTCGGTGTAAAGGGGGATTACAAGATATCGGATAAGAGCAGTCTCGGATTTACTTTTGTAAATCTGAATCAGCAGACACTCAATGATAAAGTCAGAATTGGCGAAGAGCCGACAAACAATTCGATGTTTGGTCTGGATTTTCAGACAGAATTTAATTCGGGATTATTGACCAATCTTGTCAACCTACTTCCGGGTTACAATACTAAGGTTCCTTCAACTATTACACTCAGGGGTGAAATTGCCACAATGAATCCTGATCCTAATACCAACAAGAGTCTGATCCCGGAAGATAACAATGAAGCAGTTGCCTATATTGACGACATGGAAGGTGTTAAAAAAATTGTATCTCTCGGCGGAACATATAACTCCTGGACAATGGCATCTGTACCGCTTGATGATTTTATCGGTCCTAAAGACAGCATTCAGTTTAAACAATCCAAACGGGCAAAGATCAACTGGTATAACATTGCCAACAGCGCATTACTGACTGACATATATCAAAACATTGACGTACAGGTAAGTCAGAATTCAGTTACACCATTCTATATGACCTATGCTCCTAAAACTAGAGGTGTATATAATTATAACGGAAGCTGGGATACAATAGCGGATCTTTCAACGACCTGGAACGGTGTAATGAAATATCTTAATACCACGAGTAATGACCTTGTCAATGAGAATATCAATTTCATTGAATTCAGCATGAAGATCGAAAAAGGGCAGAATGCCGGTAACGGTGGTAAGCTCATTATCGATCTTGGAAATATTTCCCAGGATGCTATTCCAAACGGAAGACTTAACACAGAAGATACTCTGGGTAACGGTGAGTTGATCACTGTTAATGATATTGGACTTGATTTTATGACTGATGATCAGGAACGGCAGATGTACAGAGATCTCAACGGCGGAAACGATCCCCCCTCAGGCTATCAGTTTAATGATCCGGCTCTTGATAACAACAGCTCAAACGGTCAGGTTGATTACGGGATCATTAACGGAACTCAAAATAACATTAACTTTGAGGGAGGAAGAAGGCCTGATACTGAGGATCTGAATAAAACAGGTACAGTTACAAACGGTAATGATTATTTCCAGTTTGAAATAAGTCTGAATACGGAAAACAATCCTTATATAGTAGGTCAGGGAAATAACGGCTGGTATCAGTTTAAGATCCCATTATCTGAATATAAGAAATCTTACGGTAATGCCGTTTTCACAAATATTACCTATGCAAGAATGTGGATGACGGATCTGCTTGACAGTACAAGCATTCAGATGTATGATATCAGTCTTACGGGAAATCAGTGGGTAAAACAGAATAAGAATGATACTACTTATAACATTACAGCCGTAAGTATCGAACAGAATCCACAGACTTATCTGAGTCCTATTCCCGGAGATGCTCTCCGACAAACTATCAGAGGTCAGAATAATGTCAATACTTTATCAAATGAGCAGTCACTTTCTCTTGAAGTATTTAATCTTAATAACGGGGTAAAGAAAATCGCAAGAAAAGATTTCAGCAGCGCGCCTCTTGATCTTTTCAATTACAGGGCAATGAAGCTATTTGTAAACGGTGATCCTTCATTTAATTATACAAATGAATTTATTTATGATGCTGTGATGATCGTCAGATTCGGAAACGATTCCAATAATTATTATGAATACAGAGCACCGATACATCCTGATGTAAGACCCGGTCAGCCGTGGAATGAACTAAATAGTGTCGAGATCAATTTTTCGGATCTGACACAACTGAAGATAGGCAGAGAGACTAATACTGTACCCGTGCAGCAGGACTCTATAAACGGTCCGCCAGGCGCTTCATATACTGTTTTCGGTAATCCTGATCTCAAGTCCATAAAAGAGATTGTACTCGGTGTTGAAAAAAACCGGAGCGCTTTGAATTCCTCTATAAGCGGCAGTGTATGGTTTAACGAGCTCAGACTGGTTAATGTAATTGATGATGAAGGATTTGCTTACACGGCAAGCGCTAATATGAAACTTGCTGATTTTATGGATATTAATTTTACAATTGCCAAGACAGATCCGTATTTTCACAGTCTTGATTCACGTGTCGGCTCCAGGAATTCTGTTTTCGGATGGGATTTTGGTGCAACTATTAATTTCAACAGATTCATTAATAATCTGTTTGCATCTATGATCTCTGAGGAATGGAGTAATTTCATAACTCTTCCTATTACTTTCAGACATTCTGAAAATCTAGTAAACCCGCTATATTATCCGGGTACAGACATTCTTCTGGAAAGCGCCGCAAATGAACGGTATGAGAATGTACTTAAGCTTACAGGTAGTGAAGAGTTAGCCAATACAGCAAGGAATAATTTAAATACGGAAGCTCAGACACTGGTGGTAAGCAACAGTCTTAACATCAGTAATATGCAGTTTAATTTTCCGGGAAGTAATTTCCTTATAAAGGGAATCGTAAATCAGTTAAGATTTAATTTTAATTCCACTTTTGGAAATTCAAGAGATCTTACATATCAATACAGGGATGAATTCAGATACGACGGAGGTGTGACTTTAGGAACTGATTTTGGATTGAGTGATAAAATTAATTTGAATATCGGGACGCTTCTCCCTTTAGGTGAAAAATACAAGTCGGCAAAAATGTATTTCTTCTTTCCTTTCATTCCTTTAGCGCCGTTATTTGCTCAGAATTTTAATGCAAGTTCAGCATTTAACCGTTCAAGGACAGAATCACAGCAAAGAAGATTAACTACTGCAGATTTTACTTCAAGGGATTTCAGGGCAAACAGAGGTTTTGGCTTTGACTGGAAATTTATAGAAAACTGGATAGTTGATATAGCAGGAAATTATAATTTCAGAGTTGGCAGTGATCTTACACCTCTAGAGGTGGATACCAATCTTGCCCAGCGACCGGATGATGAAATATTCAATGATATTTTCTTTAACAACGGACTTATCAATTTCGGGGAAGACATGGATTATACACAGCAGGTGACAATCAACCCAAGATTTAATCTGCCATATCTCGATAAGTTTCTTGCTATATCAGGAAATTATAATGTAAGATACGGATGGATAAATCCTAATCTGAATACAAATGTCGGATATTCCACAAGTTATGAAAATGTAATATCAGGCACTGCAAATTTAAGGTTAACTGAAATCTTCTCTTTATTCAGCAGCGACGGTCAGAATAATCTCAGGACCGGTGGAGCAGGCAGGGATTCAAGCACTGAATCAGGTAAAAGCCAGAGCATTGCGGATATTTTAAACATATTTAAAACTTTTGTACCGAATGATATCAGTATTACATTTTCGCAAAATAACGGAGTAGCAAACGGTGGAGTGCTCGGCAATCCTGGCTTTGGTAATTTCTGGTTTTATCCGAGTTCTCAAGCTCAATACGGTCCTTCACGATCCTATCAAATGGGATTCAGCCTGTATCCCGGAGAAAGAGCGCCAAATCTGACGCAGATATCAGATATTTACAGACAGGGAAATGAACTTGGATTCTCAACTACGATAAATCCTGTTCTTCCGGAAAATATTACCATGTCTTTGAATTTCAAAACACGATGGGGTTTTACAAATAATCTAATCTATTCATCAAACGGAACCGGCTTCATCGGATCGCCGACAAGTAAAACAAGTTCTTATACTGAAGGAAATTCAATCTTCTTTGCAGGCAATGTGGAAAACTTTTCTTATGACTATGATCCGGGTAATCCAACACTTAACAGACAGAATCTGACAAATTCTTTTAAAAATCAGATCAGCTCTTTCCCGTTCCCTAACTGGACGCTTACCTTCTCGGGTCTTGAAAAATTTGCCTTGTTTGCAGATTTTGCAAACTCAGTGACTTTGGATAATAGTTTCATATCTGAATATACGGAAAGTAAATTAGTTGACATTAACAGCATAGATATACCGAATGCTCAAACTGTTACACAGGCTTTCAGTCCGCTTATCGGATTGAATTTTAATTTCAAGGAAGTAATGGGAGGTAATCTGACATCGACAATAAGAATTAATTCTGCAGTAAGTTACAGTCTGAATCCTATCGGAGCAAATATTCAGACACTTAATACAAATGAATGGAGTATAAACGCAAATTTTGCGAAGTCCGGATTTAGTCTGCCCCTCTTCGGGCTGAGTTTATCAAATGACATTGCATTTGCTCTTACTATATCCAAGCTGACAAATGAGCCGGTGAATTATGAATACGGGACTTCAGGAAATGGAAATAAGATCGCAGGTAACGGATCAACAGTTACAACCGTAAATCCTTCCGTACAATATTCTCTGAGTTCAAAGGTGACAATGCAGTTCTTTTACAGATACATAAGCACGAATCCTACAGGTAACACCGCAACTACAGTTCCCAGAACTTCCAAAGAAGGCGGGTTGAATATAAGAATACTTATACAGTAAATCTTCCGAATCTGAAAAAAAAGATTGTGAAGTTAAAGTAAATTTATTTAAAAAAATTATTCAGTACCAACTACAATCTCACCGGAAATAATCTTACTCCGTATCTCTTCCATCCTGGCATTTATTTCGGGAGTTATAAATTTTTTATTATTTTCATCATATACATATCCGATCCCGTTATCTTTCAAACCGAATACTTTAATACCGCTTGTAAATCTATTTTCCTTATATTCTTTTATGGTTTGAAATACAGCTTCGTTAACCTGCTTGACCATGCTTGTAAGGACAAATCCCGGAGCTTCTTTTTCCTGATCCATGTCCACTCCTATAGCCAGCATATTCTTTTCTCTGGCAGCTTCAAACAAACCTAATCCCGATAAACCGGAGGCATGATAGATTATGTCAGCTCCGTTTGAAAACTGATTCAAAGCGATCTCTTTTGCCTTACCCGGATTTTTAAAGCCCTCCGGTGTAACGCTTACATAAGCAGATAATACTTTACAATCAGGATTTGCATATTTTACACCTTCTTCAAAACCTGTTTCAAATTTTCTGATAAGAGATGATTCCATTCCTCCTATGAAACCTACTTTATTTGTCTTTGTGATCATGGCTGCAAGCGCGCCGACAAGAAACGATCCCTCTTCTTCGCGGAATTCTATCGCCTGGACATTCGGCAGAATGGTTTTAGTCGGATCCACCGAGTAATCTATGCAGGCAAATTTTTTATCCGGAAATTCTTTTGCAATGTTATTTATGTCTTCTGTAAAAATAAAACCCACACCGAATATTAATCCGATGTCATTTCTGCTGGCGAGTTTTCGAAGCGCAGATTCACGGTCAGATCCGTCACCCGGATCTATGGATTCAAAATCAATTCCCAGCTTTTCCTTTGCCTCTGCAAGCCCGTTATATGCGGCATCATTAAAAGACTTGTCGCCTCTGCCGCCTATGTCAAAAACCAGTCCAACTTTGATCTTAGCTGAATCTTCCTTAACTGATGTTTTTTCTTCTTTCTTACCGCATGATATTATCGTTACACTAATTAAGATTGCAAACAGAATTTTGTTTATCATTTTGTAAAATTAATATATTTAAATTTGATTAAATTGTTTCGGTAAATTTTTCGGAATTTATTACATGGTGAAGACGGCAGCGGGCTTCATAATGATCCTTTGCTCCGACCAGTATTTTGTTTTCACTGTCTGAATTTCTCTGAGTCCTGTTTGCCGGTGCTCCGCAGACAACGCACACCGCCAGTGTCTTGGTTATGTATTCCGCAACTGATAAAAGCTGAGGCATTGGTTCAAAAGGCATTGCCCTGTAATCCTGATCGAGACCTGCCACTATAACACGCCTGCCGGAATCAGCAAGATTCTGGCAAATCTGTATCAGATTATTATCAAAGAACTGCGCTTCGTCAATTCCTATGACTTCCACATCAAAACTTTTTTCCGGAATTTCAGATGCATCTTCGACAACAACAGATGGATAGGATTGCTCATTATGTGAGACTATTTCGAACTCGCTGTATCTGTCATCGATCTTTGGTTTGAATACAATAACTCTCTGTCTTGCAATTTCCGCTCTCCGTATTCTTCTTATAAGCTCTTCAGTCTTTCCGGAAAACATACTGCCGCATATTACTTCAATATGACCGGTTTTTTTAAAAGTCCTTATCTGTAAATTTTCATTCATTATTTAATATTTAAAAATGTTTTGTCAAATGCACCCGGTAACAATTCAAAAAGTTTTACGATCCTGAACTGCCTGAGTGATCTTACTACTATGACATCAATATCATCTCCGAATTCATACATGAACTGTCTGCAGGCGCCGCACGGGAATACAAATTCTTTTCCGTTTGCTGCTATGGCTATAGCTTTGAATTTTTTATCTCCCTCTGATACAGCTTTAGTGTATGCGACTCTTTCCGCGCATATGCAAAGTGAGTAGGAAGCATTTTCAACATTTGCCCCCGTGTAAATTTTATTTTTTGTGGTTAACAGGGCGGCTCCCACGGAAAACCTGGAATATGGTGAGTAAGAATGTTTTTTAGCCCGGATAGATTTTTCTATCAGAATTGAATAGTCTGGATGCAATTTTATTAAAATCTTATTATTGATAATATATTCATTTCTAAGTATATTAGAAATAAATTTATTCTTCAGTATTTAAGATCTAAATGAAGCGAAGAGCAATCTTCCGTGTCTTTGATAAATATATTGGTATCCCGGTAATTATTCTTTTATCTATATTAACTAAAAGAAAAAAAAGGATCCCCATTGAGAATATCAAAAAAATTCTGATAATTAAGTTAGCGGCGATCGGTGATTCTATCTTATTAATCCCTACTCTCAGAACTTTAAAAAATGCGTTTCCGAATGCAGAGTTTACATTTATATGTTCTCAGATAAATTTATCCGTTATAAAAAAGATACCGTATGTCGATAAGATTATTGATTGCAATGTTCATTCTTTTTTGAACAACCCTTTCCTTTTTATTAAATTTATTAAAGAGCTCAGAAAAGAAAAATATGAGCTGCTTATAGATGTCGGACAATGGGAAAGAATTAATGCAATTATCTCCATGCTTGCAAGGGCGGATTATACCATCGGATTCAAAACGGAAGGACAGCATAAGCATTTTGGATATGACAGCGTGGTTCCTCATCTTAGAAACAAACATGAACTCGAAAACTTTCTTGATCTTCTATCTCCTATTGGAATAAATATTACAGAACAGGATAAAAAATTAGAATATTTTTTAAATAAAGAAGATTATAAATTTGCATATGACTTCTGGATAGAACATTCACTCGAAAATAAAATTGTAATATGTCTCCACCCCGGATGCGGGGAAAACGGAAGACCACGCGAATGGGAAGTTCAGAATTATATTGATCTCGGAAAAAGATTGGTAGAGTATGATGAGAATGTCAGGATCCTGATCACAGGTGCTGCTCATGAAGAAGAAAGATGCAAAGAAATAGAAAAAGGAATCGGACATAACGTAATAAATACAGCAGGCCAGTATCCTCTGGATAATGTCGTTGCGCTGGTTCAGAAAGTAAAACTGATAGTCTGCAGTAATACCGGAATGCTTCATATTGCTTCCTGTGTCGGAACAAAAACAATGGGGCTTCATGGTCCGACCAATCCTGCGAAATGGGGTTCATACAGTAAAAATGCCGTATTGATCCAGAGTGACAAGTTCTGCAGTCCGTGTCTTTATCTCGGCCATGATTACGGATGTCAGGTCCCTCAATGTATGGCTCACATCTCTGTGGATGATGTTTTTATTTACATAAGAAAATCTTTAAACCCGGAATTATTTTTAAACTAACTTAAATCTAAAACGAAAATAAAACTTATCAAAAATGGCAAATACAAGTTTTCCAACATTCGACACAATTGAATCATACGGACACGAGCAGGTTGTCTTTTGTTCAAATAAGGAATTAGGTCTTAAAGCAATAATTGGAATTCATAATACTACACTTGGTCCGGCTTTAGGCGGAACAAGAATGTGGAATTATGTTAATGATGAAGAAGCTCTTGTTGATGTGTTAAGATTATCAAGAGGAATGACTTATAAAGCGGCAGTAGCAGGATTAAATCTCGGAGGCGGTAAAGCTGTTATTATTGGTGATTCTAGAACTCAGAAAACGGAAGGTTTATTCAGAGCATTCGGAAGATTTGTTGAAGGTCTGTCCGGAAGATATATAACTGCAGAGGACGTCGGTACGAGCATTAAAGATATGGAATATATCATGATGGAAACAAGACATGTTACGGGAGTGCCTATTGAAGTTGGAGGCAGCGGAGATCCTTCACCTGTCACAGCTTACGGAACTTATGTCGGGATAAAAGCATGTGTAAATGAAGTATTCGGATCAGATTCACTTGAAGGCAAGAAAGTAATTATACAGGGCGCGGGCGGAAATGTAGGTAAGCACTTATGCAAAGATCTCTTTAAAGAAGGTGCAATTCTTTATGTTAATGATATATATGAAGATAAATTAAAACATCTTGTAGAAGAATATAACGCAAAGATTATTTCAAATGATGAGGTATTTACGACTGAAGCGGATGTGCTGTCACCGGCAGCGCTCGGCGGAGTTATTAATGATGAAACTATTCCAAAGCTAAAAGTTAAAATAGTGGCAGGAGCTGCTAATAATCAGCTTGGCAATGAAGAGAAGCACGGTAAAATGCTGAAAGATAAAGGCATCCTGTATGCTCCCGATTATGTGATCAATGCTGGCGGTCTGATTAATGTATATAATGAACTCGAAGGATATAACAGGGAAAGGGCTTTGAAACAGGCATCAGGCATTTATGATATCTTAAAAAGAATCATTGAGATATCCAAAAAAGAAAACGTTCCGACTGAAGTGGCATCCAGAAAAATTGCAAATGAAAGAATGAATGCAATATCCAATGCGAAGAGGATTAGGATTTACAGAGACGCAAATCTGTTCAAATCAAGAAACATGTGATAATTTATATACTATGGAAATATTAATCTGGGTACTGGCTATTTTTGCCGTAATTGCAATTACCGCAATTTACGTAATTACATCAGTAGGGAAATACAGCAATACTTTTATGGCAAAATATTTTAAAGATAAGGATGATCCGGAAAATAAAACGATAGATAAAGATATTAAATATTAATTATTCTTTCCCGCAAGCGGTTTCAGAAGAGAATATTTTTTTACAAGATCTTTGATCTTTTTCAGACTGATCATTTTAATGCATTCAAGATCATAAGGACATTGTTTGTTCCAGCATGGAGCGCATTCAAGTCCTTCAGGTATCAGTTTTTCTCCCCGGTCAAACAGATCTATTTCGCTCCAGCAGGAAAGTCCGAACCATGCTATAACAAATTTTTTCAAAGCAATGGCAAGGTGCATTCCGAAACTGTCACCTGTGATCACGATATCACTTACACTCATGTAACATGCTCCGTTTCTTATGCCGGTATTGGTCGGAGTGTAAATAATATTCTTTTGAATTGTTTTTGGAAGGCTTTCATATATTTTCAAATTCCTTTCCGTATCCTCATTCCCTCCGAGAAGTAAGATCCTGAAATCATCAAATTCTGACAGATCTTTTATCAGAGATATATGCTGCTCGATCGTCATCTTCTTATTAGGAAATAAATTTGAACATCCTGTATTAAACCCTATATATGTTTTTTTAGGATCATACTTGATCTTTTTCTTATAGTCATTAATAAATACAATTTCTTCAGGTGTAAAATTGAATACATATCCGCTTCTTTTATATTTCAGGTCAAAAGTCTCATGAATGATCTCGCTTCCTGACTTGATATTATCCCTGAATTTTAACTGATCATCAATTCCCATTTTATAGTTATACATTGCTTCCTTATTTGCAGGGATGATCTTTGCATCACCGTTCATAAGAAATCCGAATTTCTTTTTTGCCTTTATCTCATTGGCAAATGAACACGCATACATTGATTTATCAGAATTCATTACAATATCAAAATCAATATTACGGAGTATCATTCTGTCCTCATCATTCCATGTACAGATCATGTCTATATACGGATTGTTTAAAAGTATAGCCTTTGCGCTTTTCATTGTGATCCAGTAAATAGTACTTTCGGGATATTTATCTTTCAAAGAGGGTAGTATCGAAGTGTTTAGTAAAACATTGCCCAGAGCATCAAGAGAGATTATAAGTATTTTCTTTCCTGTCCGGGTCTGCCCGTTATCCTGCTGACAGCCATTTTCAAGACAGTTAGTATAGGAAATGCAGGGTTTGTATCCTGAGAATTTTTTACAGGAAGGCAGCTTCAGATCATTAAATTTTATTTTACTCATATCAGTAAATCCCTATAAATTTTCTTTTATCAGTTTTGTGATCAATCGGAAATCTTTTTTCCGGTTAACGAAATCCAGCTTTTCATTTTCAATGATAAGACATTTTCCAAGTGAATATTTGCATATCCACTCTTCATAGCTCTCGTTTAATCTCTCAAGATATCCGGTATTTATATTCTGTTCAAAATCCCTTCCCCGCAGTTTGATCTGCTTTACAAGTTTCGGTAATGAAGATCTTAAATATATAAGAAGATCAGGCGGTTTAAGAAAATAAGCCATTTCTTTAAAAAGTTTTTTATAATTATCATAATCGCGTTTTTTCATCTTACCCATTTTGTAAAGATTTAATGCGAATATTTCTGCATCTTCATAAATGCTTCTGTCCTGAATCACTGATATTTTTTTACTGAGAATTTCTTTATGGGTTTTAAACCTGTGTGATAAAAAATATACCTGCAGATTAAAAGACCATCTGTTCATATCAGCATAAAAGTCCTTCAGGTAAGGATTGTCGTTTACTTTTTCATAATAGGGCTTCCAGTTAAAATCTTTTGCGATCAGATCCGTAAGCGATGATTTTCCGGATCCGATATTTCCCGCTATTGAAACAAATACTTTTTTATCTTTCATTGAAGCTAAGTCAGGTAATTTATAAAAAAACCGTCAATAAATATATTGACGGTTTAAAATATCTAAAAAGAAATGAATTACTAAGATACTAGCTCTTCTTTATTTGTTTCTGCAGTTGCTTCTATTTCGGGTTGTGTTTCTTTTACCGGTGTTTCTTTTTCAGCAATTATTGCATCAGGTACTTTAACAATTCTTTTTTTCTCTTTTATCTTGGTTGCAGCCTTTCCGGTTAATCCTCTCAGATAATAAAGTTTGGCTCTTCTTACACTTCCGTGTTTAACGATCTCGATTTTTGCAATCCTTGGTGAATTGATCGGAAATATTCTCTCAACTCCCACTCCGTTGGAAATTTTTCTTACACGGAAGGTCTTGTTGATACCAGTTCCCTTTATTCCCATGACTATACCTTTAAAGATCTGAACTCTTTCTTTATCTCCCTCAATAACTGTAACTGAAACATTTATTGTATCTCCGACATGAAACTCAGGAATGTCATTTCTGATCTGTCCCGCGGTCACTAAATTTATTTTTTTATTCATGATGATTCTCCTATCTGTGTTATTTTTTCTTATTTAATTTTAAAATTTTCTTATATTTTGCTAAAGCTTTCTTTTCTCTCCAGATGTTTATTTCTTTGTGATTGCCGGACAATAACACGTCAGGAACTTTCATTTTCTCATAAATTTCCGGTCGGGTGTACTGAGGATGATCAAATCCAGTCTCTACCTGAAATGAATCCGTAATTGCCGATTCACCGTCCCCGAGTACTCCGGGTATCAGTCTTGATACGGCATCTATAAAAACATAAGCTGCAATGTCTCCGCACGATAAAACATAATCTCCGATGGATATCTCTCTTGTCACAAGTTTTGAGATAACTCTTTCATCGATGCCCTTATAATGTCCGCAAATGATCAGAATATTTCTTTTCAGGGAAAATTCATTTGCCATACTCTGGTCAAATCTTTTTCCCTGTGGTGAAAAAAATATTACCTCATCAAATTCAGTTTTCTTCTTTAATTCTTTAACAACCCTGAAAACAGGTTCCGGCTTTAATATCATTCCGGTACCTCCGCCATAAGGCGCGTCATCTATCTGTTTGTATTTACCTTCTGCATAATCCCTTAAATTGTGAAGATGTATGCTGATAAGATCTTTTTTTACAGCTCTGGAGATCAAACCGTTTTTTAATGAACTTTCCAGAATATTTACGTTTGCGCTGACTATGTCAAATTTCATATCCGAAAAATTAATCCAAAAACCCTTCTATAAGTTCGACATCTATTCTTTTATTCTCAATATCAATTTTCTTAACAAACTCGTTGTTGTAAGGAATCAGTATTTCACCTGTACCGGATTTAACATTGAAAAGATCTCCGCTTCCATAATTAACAACTGATATCAATTTTCCTATCAATTCCCCTCTATCATAAATATCAGAACCGATCAGTTCGTAAAAATAATACTTGCCTTCATCCAGTTTTATTCTGTCCTTTTCATCAATAACTGTGTTTAAATTCACAAGCTCCTGTGAATCATTTATATCATTATATCCTTCGAATTTTATATTTATATACCTGTCTAAGACCTTGCATTCAGACAATATGAATCCCTTGTCTCCGTTAAATTTATTAACAAAGAATTTTTCTTCCTTTTCGTTATATAAGAAAAGTTTTTTTAGTTTGTAAAATCTGTCGGGAAAATCCGTATGAGGAATAATTTTTAAATTACCTTTTATACCAATTGTCTTTACAATTGTGCCAATCGTTATAAAATTTTTAAAATCCAAGTAAAATTAAAATTAATTCCCCGGTTCAGTATCCCTTTTGATCTTATCGGGTATTTCCATGAATGCTTTCTTTCCCTGTTTTGAAGCAATCGCAGAAAGCAGTGTTCTTATTGCTTTTGCCGTTCTGCCCATTTTTCCGATCACTTTTCCGGTCTCGCTGTCTTCGACATGAAGAATGAATTTTACTCTGTTTTCATCTTCAATGACTTCTTCTACTCTGACAGCCTCAGGATTATCTACCAGATTTTTTGCAATGTATTCAATAAATTCTTTCATTTGGGGAGCTCCTTTGTTTATTTTAAGAATATTGAATTGAATATAGTTAGTTTAAACTCTTATTCTGCTTTAGTCTCAGGAGATTCAGATGATTCTTTTGTTTCAGTCTCAGGAGCTTTAACTTCTGCTACTTCAGGTGCTTTTGCTTCTGCAGTCTCAGGAGCTTTCTCTTCAGTTACTTCAGGAACTTTAGCTTCTGTAGTTTCCGGAGCTTTAACTTCTGTTACTTCCGGAGCTTTAGCTTC
>CALMST010000325.1 GCA_937872315.1 uncultured Ignavibacteria bacterium
AATATGAAATTCTTTATGATGCTGAAAACCTAAACTCAGGAGTTTATTACTATAAGCTTTCGGATTTAAATTATTCTGAAACTAAGAAATTTATACTAATAAAATAAAAAATTATAAAAGAATGATAAGAGCTCCTTAAGATATTTTCAATAACTGATTTAAATAAACAGAAAGAAAGGGGTCTTTATTTGCCGGCAAGCATAATAAAAATAAGTAGACATTCAATGTCCACTCCCCTTCTTTCATTTTTCGATTAAAACTTAACTTTAAAACAAATTATGAAAAAGCACATTAAGAATCTTTATATTTTTTTACTCCTTTTACTTTGTCTGGACACCAATGTTTATTCACAAAGTGAATGCGGAACTGAAGATTTCTCAAGCGGTCAGGCACCTTATGTGAACGATTTTTATGGAGGATATCTAAAACCTCAAAGAACCGATTACAGCGATGGAAGCCCTTCTCAATCTGATGCAACTTTCAATATGCTTTTCGTCTTTATTCAATTTCAGGATGAAAATGAAAACTCCGACGAGTGGCCGAAAGGTGATCCACCAACGTTTATGAATAAATTTTTAGATTCTGCCAAGAATACATCTGGTGATTTTTGGAATCGATACAGAGATTCATCTTTATCAGACTATTATCAGGAACTTAGCAGAGGTGCATTTCATGTTACCGGTGAATCAAGACATTTGATAACCTATCATACATGGAACTACTATAAAGATAGTGTTGGGTATAACGGACTTTTAACGGAGATATATACAAGACTAGGAGCCGATACAACAATTCAATGGTTAAAGTTTGATCAATGGTCTAGAAATGACGCAACTAACAATTACGTTTATCAACGTGACAAATATCTTGATATGATGGGCCTATTTTTCAGAGATGTCATTGGGTATGATTTTCTAGTTTCTAACGGTGCAGCCGGGTATGTTCCACTATTTGGTCCGAATAATTTTGTTGTGTATGCAAATGGAAGCGATACTGTCAAGATTGGTGCAAACAGGAATAAAAATGGATCCGGTTTTGTAGTTAAGGGGAATCTTGGACCATTAAGCTACTATCGTTCATTAGGCATAGCAATTCATGAATACGGACACTACCTGTTTGGTAACAATCATTCAACTTCAGGAATAATGACCTCTAATGGAGGTTTGAGTATAAACGATATGTTCATGTCCGGATATGAAAAGTATAAACTTGGACTATTAGATACCGCTACTGTAAATTTTAGTTCATCTAGTTCATATTCAATAAGAGACATTTCTGGCAGAAATGGTTCAGGTCAATCTCCGGACTTTCCACAAATTTTAAGAATACCAATAACTTCAACTGATTTTTTCATTATTGAGAATAGAAGAAAGATCTCAGACTGGGATACCTATATGCTTGGTGATACAGCAAGATTAGATCCATTTAGACCGACAGGTGATTATGGTAAAGGTATTTATATTTATCATAATAATAATATTGGTCTGAATTACACAGGAAATGTAGATATGGAATGTGCTGACGGACTATGGAATTGGTCTAATTTTGGTTATGAAAATCCGGATTGGACAAACTCTGATACGGTACTTGTAAAACTTAGATCGACAATACCATCTATTGTTAATAATGATCCGGGAACTACGGCATTCAACAATAACACAAATGCTGATGGGATTTCTGCAGGACCTTGGTTTAGCATAGGCAAAAAACATGCCTCTGTAGGATTAACAGGAACAGACAGAATTTTTACTAATAATACCGAATATTGGACTTCCCGTGAAAGGTATGGCGACAGATGGGATGCTTGGAATATCGGGTACAATCAAATATTTTCCCCATACTCAAATCCAAATACAAAGGCATACAATAATGGAGAATCGGGGATATTCATCTATTATGATACTTTAGTAAATGGCATTGCAAGTATTAAGGTATATAAAATAAATGAGCCATTGAGTTTAGATTCGATACTACACCTTACACCACCATCAAAACCAATGGGGATTGTAGTAGATTATTATTTAGAAGGAGAAAACTATATGAGACCCATAATTACTTGGAATCACAATCAGGAGCCGGATATGCTTCGAACAAATTTAAAGAAAAGATATAAAATCTGGAGAGCAACTACCGATAACATGGGTTCTGTACCAGTAAATTATTCTTTGTTAACAACAATGGACATAGATTCAGGCACAGCTCCGAGTTTTATAGATACATCAATAATTGCATTAGGCAGCGGTTGGCCGGGTATGGGAGAACAAATACAATATCCTGTTAGATACACTGTGCAGGCCATAGATATATATGACGATTCTTCAGTAAGATCGGATTTCGGAAGCGTTATAGGCTTAAGAAATTGTTCTATTTGTGCTTTGGATGACGATGAAGGACCTGCAGAGGATAATTTTCAAATTATGGAAAATATTCCTGAGGAATATGCATTATCTCAGAATTATCCCAATCCGTTTAATCCTCTTACTAAAATAAAATACGATATTCCATTTGACGGAAATGTAAGCATTAAGATATTTGACATTAACGGAAGACTAATAAAAACTCTGATCAATGAAAACAAAGTTGCGGGAAGATATGAAATAGATTTTCATGGCGAAAATCTTTCGAGTGGAGTTTATTATTATAAGATCGAAAGTGGTGATTTTAGTCAGGTGAGGAAGATGATCCTGATCAAATAAATCGTATGAATAGTCATTTTATCAAAAAATATTAAAAGGGTTTGAATTCAGTCAAACCCTTTTAATACTCAAATTTTATTTAAACTACCGCTATTGTTTAAATCACTTATTTGAAAATAAACAATAAAATCGGTAATCCTTAATAAAAACATCTTAAGCCTTTAAAAAAGCAAATGACATTCGTAAATATATTAATTTATAAAAAAATAAAATGAAATGGCTCTTATTGTCCTTATTTCTTTCTTTCTCAATGTTTTCAATTTCTCAATCAAGATATGAGAAAGCAATAGTAACTCCAAACGACATTCGGAATATAATTAATTATGAAAAACCCTTTTCAGATAATGATTCAATTCCAGCCCCGAAAGATTCTTTATGGTTTAAATATATCCCAGGGAGTCTCAAGATTCTTTTTACCGCTCCTCATGCAACTTCACAAAATAGGGAGGGAAGCATAAAGCAGCCGGATGGAGGAACCGGCTCATTGGCTGTAATATTAAATAAATTAAGAAATGTTCCGGTGTTCTATACGACATATCTAAGCCCTTCTGATCCCAATTATTATGATGATAATGACTTTAAAAGAAAATTATCTCAGATTGTTGATTCAATTAAACCAATTATTGTAATTGATTTACATGGATCAAATCCGGTCAGACCATATGATGTAGATTTTGGAACTTTGAATGGATTGTCCTACCTTGATCGAAAGGATTTGTTTGATTCACTATCTTATGAATTGAGCACGAATAGTTTGGAAAATCAATCTTCAAACTATTTTTCCGCGAGTACGAACCAAACGATAAATAAATTTTTATATAATAAAAACATTCCTTGTATACAACTGGAGATCAATTCGAACTATTTGTCACCAGATGAAGGTAATATCTATTCACAGAAAACTGCACAATTATTACAAGCATTGTTAAGATTTATTGATGACGTGAATTGAAATTTTTTTTTGAAATTTAAAGTAAAACATTGTAAAACATTTTATTAATTAAAACTTTTCCATTGAAAACAAAAAAGATTGTTATAGTAGCAAATAAATCGTGGGAAGCTGACCCTTTGATAAATGTATTATTGCATGAGAAAGTAAGAAACAAAGAGTATTTTCAAAATTTTAAATTTCCCGGATACCCAAGATTATTGAATCTAATAAGTAAGCCAGATCCCGATCTGAATGCTACACCGAGAATTACATTTGACTGTATTTTTCCAAATATCATTTCTAACATAGAAGTGTGGTGTTTACAAGATTTAATGAATCAAGCCGTTAGTTCTTCTTCAACAGTTGAAAAGTGGAGAGTATTACCAAAGATTTTCAAAGATAAAAAGGAACCTGATTTAGTAATAGCTTTTGGGACAGCAGGTATTTTTAATTTGGGTAATAGAAATGGATCTGTAGTCGTCGGCAGTAAGGTTTTCATTCATAATCCTTATGAAGGTTCTTCCGATGACCCCCCACCTCAAATATGGTCTGACAAAAGACTAAATACATTAATATCGTCTCCGAAGTCGATAGATTTCAGAAAAATTCCAAATGATTTTCGATTTAAAGCTGAAAGTAGATTTTTCTTATCAACTATTGAGCCAAGTATTCCACCTGTCATAATGATCGGACATGGATTCAATTCCTTGGGAATTGTAAATGTTCTTAACTATGATCATTATTTCTGGGCAGATAAAAGAGCAATTGAAGCCTTTCGTAAGGCTGGCCACAAAGGCGTAATAGGTTCAATAGAGTCAACTCATGGCTTGATAAGATTGCAAACAGAATCACCGTTCCTGTTTGTGTCTGGAATTGTTGATGAGGATGGAAAATTTGACGCCCAGGTAACTCCTAAAGAGTATTCACAAAATTTTGTAGGCGCTCATAATGCAGGGCTCGTACTTTGCTATTTATTAGAAGCAGTAACAATACAAATGAGTACTAATTGAAAGAGTTTCTCTTTACAGTGGGATTGTCTTTTTTTGATGTTTGAAAAATTCTACTCCAATATTTTGATTGTTTTCAGAAATTTTCATTTTATAAATTTTTGCTATATATTTCTACTGATTACAATATCTTCCAAACAATTCCAATCAACTCCAATACACCTTCCCTTTGCAATAACTAATTTGCTATAGTAATAAAAAACGCCTCACTGTGGTAAGATACACGGTGCAGGCGTTTGACTCTTAAAGAATATGACGATTGTCGTCAGGACCTTTTGGTCGTGAAGCTGTCTTTTTAAGCGCGCGCTGCTTCAGAGCACAGTGTAACACATCGGCGTCAAAAAAGTAACTTCCGGCAAGTTCGAAGAATCCGGGTATTTCACGCTTGTGCTGATATACCCATTTTTCCGAACGTTTTTCGTCGAGAAGTAAAACCACTTCTTAGACAGTTAGGTACTTGGACATGAATATCCTTTATACCCAACACACCTTTAATTTTACATTGTCTCAAACACCAGCCACCTTAAAAAATAGACATCTTCATTTTATCCACGCTGAAAAATAGTTCATTTAAATTTTATAATAAACACACTTGAAAGGAGGTAACATCATTTGGCACAATATTCACGCAAGCTTAAGAAAGGCATCCGGTGGTGGTATAAGTTTGATCATAACAGTAGAACCTATATTTCCAAATGTGTCTATTTGACCAAAAATGAGGCTAGGAGAGCCGAAAATGTCAAATTCGAAGAAGTCTCCAAACGGGGAAAAAACTACGTAGAGAAGCCAATTTTGAGCCTCTTGGAAGCTATCAATGAACGGCTTGATTATATCCAAACGAAAAAGTCCAAACATTACTATAACCAAAACCGGCAGTATTGTTCTTTATTATTAAAAGAATTTGGAAATATTGCTATTAACCAAATTTCAAAACCTGATGTGAATTCATTTTTACTTGAAATGTCTCAATCACTTCAAGCAAAGGGTAAAGATAATTATGCAGTTAATGCTGCGTTGCGAATTTACAAGGCTTTGTTTCAGATGATGATTAAAAATTATGATCTTAATATTGCAAATCCGTGCATTGGTATTGAAGTATTTTCAGTAAAAAGAAAAATGAAATACATTCCGAGCGATGAAGATATTGATGAGGTCAAAGCATTATGCGATAATGAGCAAAAGTTGTTAGTAGATTTTGTTTTCGAAACCGGTGCCAGGATTAATGAAGCATTGCAGTTAACAGGCAAAGATATTGGAAAGGATTTTGTAATTCTTTATACGAGGAAAAGTAAATTTTCTGATTTGGTTCCTCGGAAAGTTCCAATTAAATTACACCTACCTGAAGTCGAATCTGATGAAAGGTTATTTAAACGTTGGAACGGAAATCCAAAATTTCTTGAGAAAAAAATTCGCAAATCAAAACAGAAAGTATGGAATTGGCATAACTTGCGTCATCGGTATGCATCTTCATTATCAAAGCAGGGAATACCTTTGTTTGAAATCATGACGTTGCTAGGGCATAGTCAATTAAGTACCACGCAGAATTACTTGCAGATGCTTGAATAAATAATACTTATATTTTTTTTGCAGATAGATATTTTCTATCTGCTTTTTAAAAATACAATCTTCTCCTCTAAAGATTGCTTTATTCTTAAAAATTTTTGTATTAAATTAGTCCCTTAGAAATTGTACTTTAAAAATAATTTAAGTCATTATTTAATCCTATGAAAAAGTCCCCGTTGATCAAAAGTTCAAAAGAAATTATTCTTCTCCTTTTATATGCAAAAGGAAAAACAAATAAACTTTACGAACCTATAGATGGCAGAACAAGATTAATGAAAATGGTTTTTCTATTTAAAGAAGAACTAAAAATTTATTTCAATAACAAATCTATATTAGACACTTCTTCATTACCTGATTTTTCCGCTTATGATTTTGGACCTTTCTCTTATGATGTATTAAACGATATCGAATTTCTCAAGACTAATGAATTTATATCCGTGAAAACATTGGAGGAAGAACCAATACCAGAAGAAATTTTTGAGTATAATCAATGGGAAAATGAAGTAAATGTCAAAATAGATAATGAAACATATATTCCGGAAGAATATTCATTAAGCAATTTAGGTATCGAGTTTACTGAAAAAAAATTAATATCAGAATTAACAATTGAGCAAGAAAACATTTTGAATGAATTTAAAAAAAGATGTACAGAAGTATCATTGAGAACATTGTTAAAATATGTTTATAAAAGTTATCCAAAGATGATAACAAAATCTAAAATTAGGGATGAAATACTTAAAGAATATTATTAGATGATTAAAAATGAAAGAGGGTATTTAAATAAAGCTCTTAAAATTTTATCGAAAAGAGATGATATTAAATATATTGCCCAAGAAGTTCCTATACTAGGTCGATATGTAGATTTGGCTTTTGTCAAAGATAAATATATTTACACTGTTGAATTCAAAATTAACAATTGCAAAAGAGCCTTTAAACAAAGTAAAGATCATATGTTAGGTGCTGATTTTTGTTATATTTGTATGCCTGAAAGAACTTTTAAGAATACATTTATTGAATCACTAATTGACGAGGGAATAGGATTATTCACTTTTACCAACAACAAACATTGGCCATTTAATGAAATCGTTAAAGCAAGAAAATCCAATCGGAAATTTAAATTCGTATGGAAAAACACTTTAAGTCATTGTCAAAAAAACTATATATGATTTAATGCCACCCCAAAAAAATAAAAAAGATTTTCATTACCTTCGATATGGTATTGCTGCAGATAAAAAATACCTTATAGAGTATATCAACAATTATGGAAACCTTATACTCAATGCAAAGACAGTAGCTTTTTCAGGTGAGCAACTTTTTTTATTCTTGCATAAAATTCATGATAAAGTAGATTTCGTTATAGATCCGGAAACACATATTTTCCAGCATGATAGATCATGTATTGAATCTACAACAAAGAAAAACAAAGGGAAAAATGTGATTCGAAAGTCAATTCGAGCCTTAGTTGAAGCCTATGGTAATCCAATTGATAAAATTCTCAAAAGTAAAAATGTTTTATCACCAAAGCATTTTGATGACAAAGATATACCCGAATTTTGCAAAAGGGTATTAAACTTTCAAATTGATACTGTTAAAAAACAAGAATCAGAATCTGATGTTTCCGAGTATTTCAAGTTTTTAAAAGAGAAAAAACTCGTTAAAGAAGATTCTATTACACCATCATATGTCATCGCCCCATATTTTTATTTATTTGGCCCTGATTTTAAAGAGTGGTTAGGACTTAACGTTAAGTTTATTAAAAATTCGATAACACACACTCGCAAAAGAAATTTTTCCTTAGCAGCTGAGTTAGTCCTTTCACAAGATATATTAACTGATCGCAAGAAATTAGATTTAATAATAAAAGAATATAATCAGCTAAATCTCCAAAGAATTTATCTTTGGATAGATTCATTTTCCGAACATGAATCCAGTGAGTCTTCATTAGAATCATTCATATATCTTCTTAAGAACTTACAATCATCAATTATAAATTTGTATGGGGGTTATTTTTCAATCGTTCTTAAGAAAACCGGGTTGTGTAAGAATTTAGAAGGTGTTTCTCATGGGATAGGTTTTGGAGAAGAAAGGAGTGTTGTTCCCGTAGGTGGCGGTGTTCCAGCTGCAAAGTACTATTTGAAACCATTGCACAAAAGATTAATATACAGAAATGCTTTGCGTTCAATCAAGCCGTTAGATGGAAGTAAAGATAAATCAAGTTTTTTAAAAAATATTTGCGATTGTGCAATGTGTCAAATGTTAGTTAAAAAATCTCCTTTAGATGACTTTCAATTTTACGGAATAACAAAACCTGGAAAGGATTTTAGAGAATATCCTACCCCTAAAACGATTGAATTTTGTATTCGACATTATATGAATTGTAAAGTTAAAGAGTATTCAGATGAAATTAAGGTAGAAGAATTGGATTCTAAAATGAGATCAGTTTATCAAAAACTTAAAGGAATCATTCCGGATGAAATATCTCATTGTATAAAATGGATTGATGTTCTGAACAACGTTTCATCATAATGAAGATAGTATATGTTCTTGGTGCAGGTTATTCTTACAACGCAAACTTTCCTCTTCAAGCTGAAATACTTTCAAGAATTTATCAGCTTGATAAAAACATTACAGGTGATGCTATTGACTTCCTTACTTCAATTTATGGCAAAAAAGACTTGCCAGCACTTGAAGATGTTTACACATTACTCGATAGTGCGGTGTCAAGAAGGGAAAATTTTCATGGATTAGATTTTAATGATTTGGACAATATTAGGGATAATCTAACTAGATCAATACTTTATATAATGCATTCATCAAGTGCCAATTTTTTCAATAATTATTCTGGCAAATTTCCTCCTATAATTAGCGACAGAAAAAGCAATTTAATAACTAATAAAGTTCGATCTTTCTACAATGCAAATGCTGAACACTTTATAAGAGAAAGAATCTCGAATGGTCGTAAGTCTGATGCGTTTAGTATTATTTCATTAAACTGGGATACTCTTCTAGAAGACTCAATATATGAATGTAAGAAACATTTAAATGGAAAATATAATGTTGATATAGATTATTGCTGCTATACTAATCCTTTAAAAGATTCACCACACACAAATTCTCTCGTTCAAAGATCTCGAGATATATACAACATCAAGATTCTAAAGCTTCATAGTTCAGTAAATTGGTTATTATGTCCAAATTGCAATCGCTTATTTACTGGTTTAGGTTCCAAAGAAGATATTTGGACTCTTTATATGGAAACAATAAAGTGTCCAAAATGCTCATGGGAATCTGATTTTATAGCATCAAAAAAAACACCAACACTGATGCCATTTTTAATCAGTCCAACTTTTTTAAAGAATGTAGACAGTAACACACATATAAATATGATTTGGCATAATGCATTTGTGGAACTCTCCGAAGCTGATAAAATTGTGATCATTGGTTATTCGCTTCCCGAAGCAGATTACAAAATACGCACTCTATTAAAGCGTTCAATAAAAAAGAATTCTTACATAGAAATAATTTTAAAGAGAAAAGATAATTTCACAAAAAATTCAGATGAATCCTTACGAAAATTTTATCCTTCAGAAAGATATAAGTGCTTTTTTCCAAAATCATTATATCAAGTGAAATTTAATTTTTCAGGAATAGAAAATTATTTTGGAAAGATACACAAAATGATAAATGGAAAAAATTATTTCAAGAAACGAAATTTGAATTAATGTCTTGAGTAGAAAAGAATCCACAATCGTAGCCAAATCGTAGCGAATTCCAATCCTTTAATAGTTTAGGCAGTTAGAAAAAATCTCTAACTGCCTTTTATAATTAACAATTGTTATTCTAAAACTTTTATAACTCTTTGAATCAGAATTTATGATTAAGAGTCATTTGCTCTGCCAGCTGAGCTAAGGACGCGGATAAAATTAAC
>CALMST010000326.1 GCA_937872315.1 uncultured Ignavibacteria bacterium
ACTAATTAACTAATCAAAAGGAGAAAAAAATGAAATCAAAGTTATTGATTTATGTCCTACCAGTTCTACTTGTCATGTTTCTTGTCTATGGATATTCATCACAGAATGATCCTAGAAATGACGCAGCTCCGCAATCCACTATTTCAAATCAGCAAGCACCGGATGTATCAAAACTTATCCTTACTTCAGAAACTGATACTTTAGTACCTGCAGGTTTTCCAATGACCCTTTGGAATTATAATTATGCATTAAATCCAAGCGGTGAGAATGCCGGTTCTGTTGGAGCAACTTATTTCGGCGGTAAATACATCAACAACAGATGGAATCTTGCAACTCTTTACAGATTGAACCCCGATGGTCCAAACGGCGGTGCAGGAACAATTGCAGATTCAAATACTGCTTACAATGGCGGTACAGGCGCTATCAGGGATATGACAGTTGCTCCTGACGGATCAGGAACAATGTATCTGTGGGGCGGCGCAGCCGGAACAGCTTTATACAAAATGGATGAGAACGGTAACAGAATTGCAAGTTATACTCATGCAGGTGCTGCTTACAGAACTATTGCCTGGGATCCTAACAGAAAAGGATTCTGGAGCAGTAATTTCTCTGATAATTTAGTCTGCCGTGATACAAACGGAGTTATCTTAAAAACTCTTGTAAATACTTTACCCGGAAAATACGGAATGGCATTTGACAGTACTTCCACAGCAGATTCTGCATTCCTGTGGGTATGGAGTCAGGGTGCAGTTACAGGTGATCCTAACACACTTAACAGGATCCACATTGAATCAAATACAAACACAAGAATTTACACAGTTCCTCTTGTAGGCGGTACACTTGGTATTGCAGGCGGCGCCGAGACTTATGTAAAAGATAATAAATTCATGCTTAACCTGAATTATCAGAACTTTGCTATAGTTGGTTATGTACTGAAAGAATTAGGACCTCCACCTCCAGTGGGCGGAACTACTTTAGTTTTGATTCATGACTCTACTGCAAGCACTGCGCAGAGAACTGCTGACAGAGATACATTAAGAAGTTATCTAAGATCAACAGTAGGTAATTATACTCTAGTCACATTTACAGCTACATCTGACCTTCCTGATCTTACACCATACAATACTATTATCCTTCAGGAAACAAGTTTTGATGCAGCAGCTTACAGGTATTTATCTCCTTCAGCAAGAACTGCTTTAAAAGCATGGTTAGCTTCCGGAACTGCTCAGAGTAAGAAATCTCTCATCAGCGTTGGTGCAGATCAGGGATACAATTACAGCAGAGCAACCAGTCCGGCTCAGGATCTTGAATTTGCAGGAACTTATAGTAAATTTATATATCAGGTTGATAATGGATCCGGTACTGTTTTACCATCTATCATAGGAACCGGAATTGACGTTGGAAACATGAGAGATTTATCATCAACTCCTCCGGGAGGAAGTTACTGGCCTGATGGTTGCAGCATGGAAGCAAGCGGTATTTCATTATACAGATATCAGAACCACACTGCAGCAGATACATTATCCGCGATCGGAAATGTTCAGGCTGGATATAATGTCGCTACTTTGTTTGTAGATCCAAGATACTTTACGGGTGGATTTGGAACCGTAATGAATGCATTGGTCAGCTGGGTAGTATCTAACGGCGGTTTAATCACAGGCGTTGGATCAGGCAATACTGCTGAGATCAATATTCCTGAAAGTTATAAACTGTCACAGAATTATCCTAATCCGTTCAATCCAACTACAAAAATTTCATTCACAATTCCTAAATCAGAATTAGTAAGTCTCAGGATTTACAACGTTTTAGGAAAAGAAGTTATGACCCTTGTAAATGAAGTTAAAAATGCCGGAACTTTTGAAGTTCAATTTGATGCTTCAAATCTTTCAAGTGGCGCTTATTTCTATCGTCTTGAATCCGGTAATTTTGTAGATACAAAGAAAATGATGTTAATGAAATAATTATTTTAAGTATTTATAATTTCTTAAAATTTAAAAGCCTGTGAGTAATCACAGGCTTTTTTTACTTTATTCCAATCTTGAAATTAATAAGTTAAAATTATATCTTATATTATAATTTTTTAATTCAAAACAAGGGAGATATTATTTTTTTATAATCATTTTATGATATTCAATAAAAGATATTTCCTTTATTTATTAAACAAACAAAAGAAAGGTAATCAAATGACTTCAAAAATGTTTACATTTTTAGTATTTGGAGTATTGACTTTAGGTGTTTTACTGGGCTTTACCAACAGTAATGACAATCCCCAAGGATCAAAATCAAATACACCGTTTTCAGTAGATAATACAATTTATCCCCCGGCTATCAGCTCCAGTGCAACAGTAATTTACGTTGACAGTCTTAACGGAAACAATGATACTACAGCTTTAAAAAGCAGAGGATATTTTGTATGGTACAGAGGCTCAGGACCTCAGGGTTTAACTGCAACCTGGTTCCAGGGTGGAGTAAACTGGAATTCATTCAACGGACCTCCTACCGGTTATGTTCATGCTAACTATAATGTTGTAACAGCAACAAATAATATTGATAGCTGGTTAATTTCACCTCCGCTTGATATAATGGCAGGTGATTCATTAATGTTCTGGGAAAGATCAGTTGCTGCTAATCCATTCCCTGATTCAATGAGAGTTATGTATTCAGCTACAGGAAGTACTACTCCTGAAGGATCATGGGTTGAATTAGGTAGATTCTTAAATTCAGTCGGAGATCAGTGGGTTCAGAGAAAATACAGATTGCCTGCAGCAGGATCTACAGGAAGATTTGCTTTAAGATACAATGTTGTAAACGGAGGACCTAACGGATCCAACAGTAACCTTATTGGTGTTGATATGATCACTGTTACAAGAGATGCTGTTGCACCTCCAACTTGTACTTATACTTATACACCACAGACATCAGGTATTACAAATACTATCTATTCAATATCAGCTGTTTCCGATATGATAGGATGGGCTGGTGGTGCTGCCGGATTAGTTAGAAAAACAACTGACGGCGGAACCAGCTGGAATAACGGTAATCCAAATCCGGGTACTATCTCAGGTGATATCTACAATATTTATGCATGGAGCGCAAACGATGCTTTATGTACTACTTCACCTTCAGCTACAAACATTTATAAAACATCTGATGGTGGAAATACCTGGACACAGGTATATACACTTGCAGGCGGTTTTATTAATGCAATTCAAATGAGAAATTCCACTGAAGGTTACGCAGAAGGCGATCCTGTTGGTGGAACATGGACTATCCTGAAAACAACTGATGGAGGAAACTCATGGGCAAGAATGGCTACAGAACCTGTACAGGTTGGTGCAGAAGCAGGCTGGAATAATTCTTTCCAGGTTATGGGAACTAACATTTGGTTTGGTACAAATGCAACTAAAGTTTATCATTCATCAGACCTGGGTCTTACATGGTCAAGCGGTGTAGCTACAGGTTCTGCTAATACTTATGCAATGCATTTTAATTCAGCTACAAATGGTCTTGCCGGTGGAACAGCTATGGTAAAATCAGTTGATGGCGGAACTACCTATACTGTTGCAACAAGTCCGGGAACATCTGGAAACATCAGCGGAATTGATGGATTAGGAACAGACTGGTGGTCAGTAAGAACCGGTACAGATATTTATCGTTCCGTTGACCAGGGTGCTACATGGACAATTGGAAATACTGTTGCTGGAGCTGCTTATAACGACATCGGTATCGCAGATAATTCAGGTTGCGCTTCAGGTTGGGCAGTTGGAACAGGAACTATCACTAAAATCAAAGGAACAACTGTGGGAATTACCGGTTATTCATCAGAATTACCTGAATCTTACAATTTAAAACAGAACTATCCAAATCCTTTCAATCCTACTACTAATATAAACTTCTCAATTCCTTCTTCAGGATTTGTGACTTTAAAAGTTTATAATATGGCAGGTATGGAAGTTGCAAAACTCTTAAGTGAAAACAAAACTGCTGGATCTTATACTATCGGATTCAATGCAGCTAATCTTCCAAGTGGTGCATACTTCTACAGACTGGAAACCAATAGTTTCTCAGATACAAAGAAAATGATACTTATTAAGTAATTGCTCTAAACAATTTGTAATTTTTAAAATCGAAAGCCTGTGATTTCAATCACAGGCTTTTTTTTTTACTTTATTCCAATCTTGAAATTAAAAGGTTAAAATTATATCTTGATAACGTAAAAGTTCATACAATATCAATGAAATATTGTTTTATGTGTAATTTATGATATCGTATAAATTAAATTCCTTTATTAATTAATCAAACAAAAAAAGAGAAAGGTATTCTAATGACTTCAAAAGTGTTCACATTCCTGGTGTTTGGAGTTTTGACCTTAGGTGTTTTACTGGGATTTACTAACAGTAATGACAATCCACAAGGATCAAAGACAATTACACCTAATTCGGCAGATAATACTGTTTATCCGCCGGCAATCAGTTCAAGTGCCACAGTTATTTTTGTTGACAGCCTTAACGGAAATAATGATACCACTGCCCTCGTAAGCAGAGGATATAAAGTCTGGTACAGAGGTTCAGGACCACAGGGTCTTACAGCAACATGGTTTCAGGGTGGTGTTAACTGGAATTCATTCAACGGACCTCCTACCGGTTATGTTCATGCTAACTATAATGTAGTTACAGCAACAAATAATATTGACAGCTGGCTGGTTTCTCCTCCACTTAATATTGTTGCTGGTGACTCACTTATGTTCTGGGAAAGATCAGTTGCCGCTAATCCATTTCCGGATTCTATGAGAATTATGTATTCTGCGGTTGGAGACTCTACTCCTGAAGGTACATGGGTCGAATTAGGAAGATTCTTAAATTCTACCGGTGATCAGTGGGTTCAGAGAAAATACAGATTAGCAACAACAAGTGCCAATGGCAGATTCGCTTTAAGGTACAATGTTGTAAACGGAGGACCTAACGGATCAAACAGTAACCTGATTGGTGTTGATATGATCACTGTTACAAGAGCTGAAGTTACTCCTATCACTTGTAATTATAATTACTATCAGCAAATTTCAGGTGTATCATCCTTATTTTACGGTGTATCTGCCGTATCTGACAGAATTGGGTGGGCTGCTGGTGCCGCAAGTGTAGTCAGAAGAACTACTGACGGAGGTACAAGCTGGATTAATGCAAATCCTAATCCGGGTGTTATCTCAGGTGATATCTATAATATTTATGCATGGAGCGCAAATGATGCTTTATGTACAACTTCTCCTTCTTCTACTCTTATATATAAAACTTCAAACGGTGGAAATAACTGGACTCAGGTATATTCACTTGCAGGCGGTTTTATGGATGCAATAGAAATGATCTCTCCTACCGAAGGTTATGCGATCGGTGATCCTGTTGGCGGGAAATGGGTTGTTTTAAAAACCACAGACGGAGGTAATTCATGGAACAGAATGGCTACAGAACCGACTCAGATCGGAACTGATGCAGGATACAATAACTCTTTAACAATTGTCGGTACAAACATATGGTTTGGTTCTACTGCAGGGACTGTTTATCACTCTCCTGACCTTGGTCTTACCTGGAGTTTCATTTCAACTCCCGGAATATCGGCGGTTTATTCTGTTCATTTTAATACTTCATTGATCGGAATGGCAGGCGGCTCAGGTACCAATATGGTTAAATCATCAGACGGAGGTACTACTTTTACACCGACAAATGTTCCGGGTTCATCAGGAGGACTGGTTGGCATTTCTGGTTATAATAATGATATTTGGACTGTCAGAGAAGGTACAAGTATTTATCGTACAACAAATATGGGTGGTACCTGGACAACTGGAATAACGGTTGCAGGAGCTACTTTAAGAGATATAGATGTTAAGGATATAGGCGGCTGCGCTTATGGCTGGTCTGCAGGCGCTTCAGGTGTTATTGTAAGAGTTGACGGTAATACTGTGGGAGTTTCAGGTATATCATCAGAAATTCCTGAATCTTATTTGTTAAAACAAAATTATCCGAATCCTTTTAATCCAACCACTAATATAAGCTTCTCTATTCCAACCTCAGGGCTGGTAACTCTGAAAGTATATAATATGGCGGGGATGGAAGTTGCAAAACTGTTGAATGAAAATAAAACCGCAGGATCTTATAATATAGGATTCAATGCGGCTAACTTACCAAGTGGCGCTTATTTCTACAGACTTGAGACAAACAGTTTTACTGATACAAAGAAAATGATACTTTTGAAATAAATTCATTTTTTATTCAGATCAAACCCTCTGGTTTTAATATCAGAGGGTTTTTTTTTATATATAAAAATTTTACTGTTTTCATTACTTTGTCTAAATTTTAAAATTAATAATAATATGTCTAAATTATCACTACAGAATTTAATTGATGAAAATAAGATCAGAGACAAAAGAGTATTGGTGAGAGTAGATTTTAATGTTCCGCTTAATGATGAAGGAGTTATTACCGACGACAAAAGGATTCTGGAATCTCTGCCCACCATAAAAGCTGTAATTAAAAACGGCGGTAAATGTATTTTAATGAGCCATCTTGGAAGACCGAAAGGTGAAGTAAATGACAAATATTCTCTTGCTGTAGTTGCCGAATATTTATCAAATGTTTTAAATACTCCGGTTCTATTTTCAGATGATTGTATCAGTAAAGATAATGTTGAAGTAATAAATAACATGAAACCGGGTGATGTCCTGCTGCTTGAAAATCTCAGATTTCATAAGGAAGAAGAAAAAAATGATCCGGAATTTGCCGAAAAGCTTGCAGAGATGGGTGATATTTATATCAATGATGCATTTGGCACCGCACACAGAGCTCACGCTTCCACTGAAGGCATAACTCATTTCATCGGAACGTCTGCCGCAGGATTTCTTATCGAAAAGGAGATCAAATATTTATCAGCGGCTATAGCTGATCCCAAAAGACCTTTATGCGCAATTCTTGGAGGATCAAAGATCTCTGGAAAAATTGATGTGCTTGAAAATCTGCTTGATATTGCCGATACAATTTTAATTGGCGGAGGAATGATGTTCACTTTTTATAAAGCTCTGGGATATAATATTGGTAAATCAATACTTGAAGAAGATAAGGTGGAGCTTGCAAAAGAAATTCTTGAAAAAGTAAAAACTTCCAAAACTAAATTTGAACTCCCGGAAGATGTTTTAATGGCAGATAAATTTGATAAAGATGCTCATACAAAAGAGATGTTTGCTGACAGAATTACTACTGATTTCAGCGACTGGATCGGTGTCGATATCGGACCTAAAACAATTCATAAATACAAAGAAGAGATCTTAAGATCTAATACTATCATTTGGAACGGACCAATGGGCGTTTTTGAAATTGATATATTTGCAACGGGTACCATTGAAATAGCTAAATCTCTTGCTGAAGCTACTGAAAAAGGCGCGGTTACTATCATAGGTGGAGGAGATTCTGCAAGCGCAATTGCTAAAGCAGATCTCGGGGATAAAGTTACACACGTCTCCACCGGCGGCGGAGCATCCCTTGAATATCTCGAAGGGAAAAAATTACCGGGAATAGAAGCACTGGATGATTTAAAAAAATAAAATTGATATAGGGGATCCCTGACTATTTGTCTATTATTGCTGCCATAAATTCACCTTCGCATACTAGATCTCCGCCGATAAAATCCTTAAATGCTTTTCCGGCGATTTTACAGATTCCTCTTTTATATGAAAGAAGGAACATTTCAAATACCAGCTGATCTCCCGGTACTACAGGTTTTCTGAATTTTACTTTTTCTATTGATGCAAAATATGCCATCTTCTTCTGAGGATCATCAAGCGCGTTAAGTAGTAGTATAAACCCACATTGCGCCATTGCCTCTACTATCAAAACTCCCGGCATTACCCTCTTATTAGGAAAATGTCCCGCAAAAAAAGGTTCATTATAAGTAACGTTTTTTATACCCACAATCCTTTTATCAACTTCCATATCTATTATCTTGTCCACAAGAAGAAACGGATATCTGTGAGGCATTATCTCCAGAATGGCTTCAATATCAAATACACAGTCTTTGGATTTCATTACCTGAAACTGTTTCTCTATCTTCTTCTGAAGATAAAGTTTTCTCAGCATCTTCGTGAATTCTACATTAGATTTATGTCCGGGTCTTGCTGCAAGTATCTGACCTTTTATCGGTGCTCCTATCAATGCAAGATCACCTATAAGATCCAGCAGCTTATGTCTGGCAGGCTCATTTTTAAACCTTAAAGCTTTATTGTTTATGATCCCGTTGGATCCAAGAATAATACTTTCCTCCAATCCGAGTTTCACTTTCATATTCTCAAGCTCCTCATCACTTGCATCTTTATCAACAATGACAATTGCATTGTTAAGATCTCCTCCCTTTATAAGACCCTGCTCCCTTAAATATTCTACTTCACTCAGAAAACAAAATGTCCGCGATGGTGCAAATTCTTTTTCAAATTCATTATCAAGGCTGAATAATCCGGTATGCTGAACCCCGAGCGCCGGATTATTATAATCTATCATTACCGAAATTCTGAAATCATCTTTTAATGGTAATGCTACAATATCGACATTGTTTTTTTCATCCTGATAATGAACAGTGTCCTCTATTACAAGATAATCCCGCTTTGCCTCCTGCTGAACAATACCCGCACTCTTTAAAGTCGCGACATAGTCTTTTGCGCTTCCGTCCATTATCGGAGGTTCGTTTGAATCAAGCTCTACTATGATGTTATCTATCTCACATCCCATTATACTGGCAAGTACATGCTCCACTGTATGTACCTCCACTCCGTCTTTGGCAATATTTGTTCCTCTGGAAATATCTACAACATGATCAATATCAGCAGGTATCTCAGGCGAATTCTCGAGATCTACCCGTTTGAATTTTACACCGTAATTTTCAGGTGCAGGCTTGAAAGTCATGTTTGATTTGTTTCCCGTATGAAGCCCAACTCCTGATAATGTAACTTCAGTACTGATTGTTTGCTGTTTTTCTAACATAATTTTTATTTAGAAATTTTATTTTCTAATGATTTGATCCTTTCCTCAAGCTTGGGTATGTTTCTGATTCCAACCTCTGTTTTAAGATCTTCCCTGTGAGGTTTGACTCTGTATCCCGTATATATCCCGGGTTTATCTATAGATTTACTTACTCCAACAGCTGCACCGATTATCACATCATCGCATATTTCAATATGTCCGACCAATCCTGATTGTCCGCCGATCATGCACCTTTTCCCTATTTTTGCTGATCCCGCAATTCCTACCTGTGCTGCTATGACGGTATCCTCGCCTATTACCACATTGTGCGCTATTTGAATCTGATTATCCAGCTTAACTCCTTTACATATCTTTGTCTCACCCATTGTAGCTCTGTCAATACTGCAATTGGATCCTATCTCAACATTATCCTCAATTATGACCCGCCCTGTCTGAGGTATCTTTTTATAAGTTCCGTCATCCTGTTTGGCAAAACCAAATCCGTCCGAACCTATAACCGTACCTGAATGAATGATCACATTATTTCCAATGATACAATTTTTGTAAACAGTAACATTTGGATAGATCCTGCAGTCAGATCCGATAACACAATTGTTATCAATGGTCGTATTGGAATATATCCTTGTTCTGTCCCCTATACTGCAATTATCTCCAATGCTTACAAATCCGGCAACATATATATCTTCTCCCAGAATGGTGTTTTCTCCTTTACAAATATATTCGGAGATACCGGTTACGCTGTTTTCTTTTTCATTTTCAAACATACTCAGTAAAGTAAGAAAAGAACTGTATGGATCTGAAACTCTCACTAAGGAAATGTCATCCCTTTTGGGATTTAAAGCAAGATCTTCGGAGATAACAATTGCAGGAGCAGAGGTCGTTTTGTAATATTTTTCATATTTTGAATTTGCAATAAAAGTAATTTCTTCTGAACCCGCAGTTTCAATTTTTCCAATGCCCTTTATTTCAAGTTCTTCATTACCTTCGATCCGGCCGTTTATCAGCGCTGCTATTTCCTTTAACTTCATTATTTTCCTTCCAGTGTATTTATTACTTTTAAAGTCAGATCATAATTTTCATTAACATATAAAAGCATAATTTCAGAACTTCTGTCAAATACGTAATCATAATTCCCATCCTTAGCAACAATTTCAATGGCTTTGAATACCTTATCCAGAACAGGTTTCATGAATTCTGTCTGCTTCTGAAAATACTCACCATTCTCGCCAAACTTTTCTGTTCTGAAATTCATCACTCGTGTCTCCAGATTTTTTATCTGAGTCTCTGTCTGCTCCTTAAGCTGATCTGTTAAGATCAATTTCTTTTTTTCAAAATCATCTTTCATGTTCTGAAGACTGTCTTCCAGAACTTTTAATTCTGTCTGCCATTCCGTGACCTGGTTATCAAGACGGGCTTTCGCATCTCTTGAATCCTGCATGCCGTCAATTATTTTTTTTGAATCTATATAACCGACTTTAGTCTGCGACATAACGCTGTTTGCAGTAAGAATGACAATAAAAGAAAATAATATTATAGATAATGATTTATTCGGAATGATCATATCATTTATTGATTTAACATTAAAATGCCTGTCTTTGACCTTCAGACAGGCAAAAAATTATTTAACAGCAAAAAACACCTGCAACAAGATCTATTTTAATTTATCAAGAACTTTAAATGTAATATCAAATTCTTTATCTCCGTAAAGCATTGTTCCGTCCGCTTTATCAAATACAAAATTGATCTTCATTGATTTGGCTACTTGTTCGATAGTCTTGGTTATTTTATCCTTAACAGGTTTAAACAATTCAGCTTGTTTCTGAAGAAGGTTATTCTGTACCGTCTGTTTATAACTTTCAAAACTTTCACTTAGTGTCTGGATCTCATTCTGAAGTTCTCCGATTGTATTCTGCAATTCCTTCATTTCTGCTTCTGATGTGATCTGACCTGATTCAACTTTTTTCTGCGCATCATCATACTGAGTTTTAAATATTTCCGCTTTGGATTTCAGATCGTTTTCTTTTGTCTGAATAGTATCAAGATATTGCTTTTGCAGACCTTCAAGCTCAGACTGCACTGCCTGTGCTTCAGGAAGTTGCTTAAGTATTGTTTCACTGTCAACAAATCCAATTTTCACCTGCGCATTTGCTTCGCCATAAAAAAACATTGACACAAAAGCCAGTGTTATTAAAATATATTTTGCATAACTTGTTTTCAAAAAAAATTTCTCCTTCTTATTTTAGTTTATTTTTAATTTAGTTTATATTATTGTTTTTTAAAATCCTCTTCCAAACTGGAAGTGAAACAGAAATTCAGGCGGCTGTCCGTCTGCTGCTCTGCGGTCAAATCCATATCCGAAGTCAAAACCTACAAGTCCTACCGCCGGTAATATTAATCTTGTCCCGAATCCCGCAGACCTGTAAAGATCAAACGGATCGGTCTTGTTTATGTCAGACCATACATTCCCGGCTTCAAGAAATCCTAACAGAAAGATAGGAATAGGATCCTGTGAGAGTGAATATCTGAGTTCTATTCCGAATTTAGTTGTTACTGTTCCACCGATCGGACTTCCGAAAGAATTCTTCGGACCTATGCTTCTGTCATCATATCCTCTTAATGCAATAGTGTTATATGTCAATCCGTTACCACCCATATAGAAAGTCTCCGTTGGCGGAAGATAATCATCACCGGCTGTCGAATTTACAAATGAAAACTGAAAGTTTGAAAACAATACTAATTTTCTGTTTAATGACAGCGGTGTATAAGCTTCTGTAAGAAATATATTTTTTATAAAATTAATAGATCCCGGTAACAACCATCCGCCGGAGAATTCCGTGGAGTTGGATACCTTTGTACCTGAAGTCGGGAACACAGGTTCGAAAACTGTTGATCTTGAAATGATCTGTCTGATACTGAACTGACTTCTTTCACCTTCCTGATAAAAGTCATCTCCGTTAATAACATCTGTACGCTGAAATTTTAATGTCCAGTCTCCTCTGAAATAATCATCAGGAAATTTAAACCTTCTTCCTATGTTAATGGAAGCTCCCGTTTCCTTAAGATCCACTCCCTGATTTTGACGGGTATCAAAAATATTGAATCCGAATTGAGTAGGTGTGTTCCATAGCCAGGGTTCCTGAAATCCAAGATCAAAAGTTCTGTACGTTCCGCCTGTACCAAATGTCCAGTTGAAAGATAATATCTGACCTGCACCTCCCTGAAACGGCTGCGCGATATCAAAATTATTAAATGTCAGTCCAAGCGTTCCGGTTACACCGTAACTACCGCTGTATCCCACTGAAGCATTAAACTGATCTGAAGATTTTTCCTCTACAAGATATTTCAAGTTTACGGTACTGTCATTGGCAAGAGATATATCCTGTGTCAGTTTTTCAGGATTGAAATAATTTAACCCTGATAATTGCTGCATGCTTCTTTTTATGGCGCTCTTACTGAAATAATCTCCCGGAAGCGTGTACAACTCTCTTCTCATTACTTTATCCTGGGTCTTATCATTTCCTTCAAAACTTATCTGTCCGAATTTAAACTGAACTCCTTCGTTCAGAATAATATTAAGATCCACTTTGTTTGGTTCTACAGGTGTTTCTTCTACTTCCGCATTAAATGCAAGATATCCCTTGTCAAGATACAACGAACTTATGTCTGATTCACTTTCATTACCGTATATATTCTCGTTCAGCTTTTTTGAATTATAAACTTCCCCGTTCAGAAATCCAAGCCTTGCTTTGAGAATATCCGAATCAAATATGGAATTCCCTTCAAATGTTACATTGTTAACATAATATTTTTTACCTTCGCTGATTTTAACTTTAATGTTCACATCTTCTTTGGAAGGCAGGATTATCAGTTCATCATCTTCTATGAAAGCATCCTTGAATCCGTTTTCTTTATAATAATTTTCTATAAGAACTTTATCTTCTTCGTATTTTTTCTTATCAAATGTAGCACCGTCGAAAATATTCCACCAGACTGCCTCACTTGTCTCATCCATCGCGCTTTTTAGATCACCTGATGAAATATTTTTATTTCCTTCGAAAATTATTTTTCTTACTGTAAGTTGATTTCCTTCGTTAATTTTTATTCTGACCCTGGCTTCATTACCGGCGGATATGAGTTTATCTACAGTTACCTTCGCAAGACCATAACCCTCATCTGCATAATACTTCTCAAGATTATACTTAATATCCTGTAATTTCTGATCTGATAATATTTCTCCCGTCACAAGATTTATCTGATCAGCCAGATCACTCTCCGAATATTCATCATTACCAGTAATCTCAACTTTTTCCACTCTGGGAAGCTCCTCCACCTCAATAACAAGATATATGTCATTTCCGAATTTTTTGTCAACATAGATCTTAACATCAGAGAATATACCTATTTTCCATAATCTGTTTATTGCCTCTCTTGTCTGATCTGAAGGTATGATTATTTCCTGACCTGTGGTAAGTCCTGAATAGGAAATTATTGTTGCTGCTTCATAATTTTTGTTTCCTTTCGTACTTATGCTGGCTATTTTGTATGTCGAAGGTCCTTCAACCTGTGAATATAAACTGCTGAATGATAGGGTAATTATAAAAATGAGGGCTGTTGAAATTTTCCTTAAAGTGTTTCTATGCATTATTTTATTTTGCCTTTTTCTTGTTTAATTGTTCGCTTGTCATACCGAATCTTCTTTCCCTTTTCTGAAATTCCGATATTGCCTTATAATACTGGTCCCTTTTAAAATCCGGCCAGTAATTATTATCTATGTAAATTTCACTATATGCTATCTGCCACAACATATAATTGCTGATCCTGAATTCACCGCCTGTCCTTATCATAAGATCAGGATCCGGAAATTCACTCATCGACAGATATCTTTCAAAATCTTTTTCAGTGAAATTATTTAAATCAAAATTTGATTTATTATGTTCCTTTATTACTCTCTTTGCTGCATTCAATATGTCCCATCTGCCGCTGTAGTTCAATGCAAGATTGAGTGTCATCAACTTGTTATCTCTGGTCTTTTCCATTGCATCACTGAGCTCCTTCATTACTTTATCAGGTAAACCCGATAAATTACCCGTCGCTACAAGTTTTACATTATTCTGATGCAACCTGTCCGTCTCATCTCTGATTGAACGTATAAGTAACTTCATCAATAAAGTTATCTCATTCTTCGGTCGTCTCCAGTTTTCCGTTGAGAATGTGTATAATGTAAGATACTTTACTCCAAGCTGCCCGGATGCTTCAACTATATCTCTGGCAGAATTAACACCTTCGTTATGTCCGAATACCCTGGATAATCCTTTGGACTTAGCCCACCGGCCGTTCCCATCCATGATTATTGCTATATGCACAGGTATCTCTCCGTTGTTCTTTAACTCATCCTGTTTTATCTTGTCTTTTGGTGACGGCTCTATCAAACTTAATTACTTTTCCATTAAATTAATTTAATTCAGATTACTGAATTATGTCAGATTTTAAATGTGTTTTATTTATGTAACTTTCCGGTCAAATTATAAGAGACCTAAAATTCTTTTAACGATTGTCATTTTTTCATTCGCAATAGTACCGGCATTGCTGTTACCTTCCCTGATAATACTTTCCATTCTTTCTTCATCATTTCTTATTTCTGAAAATGTCTTTTGCAATTGAGTTAATTTTTCGGCTACTAACTCTCCCAGATCAGATTTAAACTGGCCATATCCTTTTCCATCATATTCTTTTTCCAGTTCTGCGATAGATTTTCCGGAAAAATCCGAATAAATGTTTAACAAATTGCTTACAGCAGGCTTATCTTTTGAATGTTTAATTTCACTACCCGAATCAGTTACCGCCCGCTTGAATTTTTTTATTATTGAATCTTTATGATCTTCCAGTATAATGTAACTGTCTGCAGATCCGCTCTTGCTCATCTTTTTATCCGGTTCATTCAAAGACATTATCTTTGAAGATGTCTTTGACAAAGTTGCTTTTGGAATCTTAAATGTCTCTCCATGCTGATTATTGAATCGCTGCGCTATGGTACGGGATAATTCAACGTGCTGAGTCTGATCCAGACCAACGGGAATTTCATCTGCATCATACAATAATACATCTCCTGCCATCAATACAGGATAGTCATACAATCCTGCAAGCTGTCCTTCTTTGCCGGCTTTTGAGGATTTATCCTTGAACTGTGTCATCTTCCCAAGTTCACCCATCGTGACATAATTATTCAGTATCCAGCAGATCTCACTGTGAGCCGGGATCATTGACTGGACGAATATTACTGATTTATTCGGATCTACTCCTACCGTTACAAGCCATGCCACAATATCAAGACTTCTCTTTCTCAGCTGGTCAGCATCCTGCCTTACGGTTATGGCATGAAGATTTGCAATGAAGAAAAAATTTTCATTTTCCTCATTCTGATTTTCAGCCCAGCCTTTCATTGCTCCGAGATAATTTCCGATTGTAAGATCGCCGGATGGTTTTATGCCTGATACTATTCTTTTCAAAAATTATTTCCTGTTTAAAATTATAATCTGATAAAAAAAATAAAATTTATTTATTAATGTTTTCAAACCAGTCAATATATGCCTTGGTCAGTTCATAAGTTTCAATCAGTCCCTTTTCATGCGTTCTCTCAACTCCATGAGAAGCAGAAACTCCGGGTCCGATCAAACCCACCCTTACATCATAGCCGGCGCTTAATGCTGCGCTTCCATCCGAACCGTAATACGGATAAATATCTGTTACATAATTTATCTTATTCTTTTTTGCAAGTTCACGAAGTTTGTTGGTCACGTTAAAGTCGTAAGGACCTGTTGAATCTTTTACACAAATTGAAACAGCATCTTCTCTGCCGCTGCATCCGTTACCAATTACAGCCATATCTAAAACTAAAAGCTCTTCTGCTGAATCCGGAATTCCGACACATGATCCATGCCCGACTTCTTCATAGTTTGAAAAATAAAAAGCAGTCTTTTTATAATTTTTCTTTTTTAATAACTTATCGATAAGGTCTATCATAACAGCTACACATGCTTTATCATCCAGAAATCTGGATTTTATGAATCCGCTTTGTGTATGCTCAAATCTGTTGTCATAAAAAATAAAATCCCCGACGTCAATACCCAGTTTCAAAACCTCATCTCTGGAATTCACTTCTTCGTCAAGTCTAATTGACATATTTGTCTGTTCCCGTTTTTCAGAATTAACATTCCTGTTAACATGGCTGGCAGGATTATTCAATAAAAACGTACCTCTGAATAATTTACCGTCTGAATTTCTGACAGTTACATATTCACCTTCAAAAGAATTTAACGGATAGCTTCCGAGCATTGAAGTCTCAAGCGTTCCGTTAGACTTTATCTCCTTTACCATTGCGCCAAGCGTATCAATGTGACCGGTAATTATCAGACGCGGGTCTTCCGAGAAAGATATCATCAGAGATCCTTTATTGGTCTTTTTTATTAATAATCCGTCTCGTCCACTGAAAAGATCTTCGATATGTTTTATCACATCTTCAGTAAATCCGGTAGGTGAATTTATTTTTAAAATATTCTCTAATGAAGAGACAATACTATTTATCATTTTTGCTGTGAGGTTGTATCTGTGATTACTTTTTGAATAGTTTCTCCTTCTTTGGTCATGCCGTACTTGTCTCTTGCCACTTCTTCCAGTTTCTCATCTGACACATTCAATGATTCTATTTCTTTTTTTAATAATTCCGATTTTTCATACTCAGCTTCCAGCTGTTTTTCCAGTTCATTTTTTTCGGATTCCAGTTTGTATCTCTGTATTATTCCCTTATTTCCAAAAACAGCAAGTGAGATCAATCCTGTAAAAAATATAATCACAAGAACAAATCTCGAATTGTATTTTATGAATCTGGCTGTTTTTTTAAAGATACCCTCTGATTCCATATTATAATTATTTCTGTAAAGATAAATTTATTATGTTTTCTATCAGCTGATTAAATGTCATGTCATTTGCTGACGCTGATTTCGGTACAAGTGATGTTTCTGTCATACCGGGTAATGTGTTTACTTCCAGACAATAAAGATCATTATTACCGTCTAATATATAATCTATTCTTGAGTAAACCGAACAACCCAGAATTCTGTGCGCTTTAAGCGCATTTTCTTTGGCTCTTTTTTCTATGTCCGGTGAAATCTCAGCCGGACAAAAATATTCTGTCATGCCTTTCGTGTATTTATGCTCATAATCATAAAATCCGTCCTTCGGTCTTATTTCGATTACAGGAAATACTTCATTACCTATGACAGGAACCGTAAGTTCCCTTCCCTTTATATATTGTTCGATAAGAACTTTATCTGAATAACTAAATGCAAGCTCAATAGAATTTCCCAGCTGAACATCTTCTACATCCGGCTGTACAATTGAAAGACCTACCGTACTTCCTTCATCATTCGGTTTCACAACGCACGGATAACCTACAGTTCCGGAAATTGTTCTATTCAGCTTTTCATAATCACCGCCGAAATTATCTTTCCTTAGTACTATCCATTCCGGAGTTTTTATTCCGGCTGAATTCAGAATGATCTTGGATACATCTTTATCCATAGCCACTGCAGATGAAAACACATCAGAGCCTGTATATTTTATGCCTCTTAATTCCAGCAAAGTCTGTATCTTTCCATCCTCTCCGAATTTCCCGTGAACGCCTAAAAATGCAAGATCAACGTTATCAAAAATATCAGAATTGATACAATCAAGAATTTTTTTATTTGATTGAAGGTGAATCTCTGACAATTCCTCAAGCGAAGGTGATTCTTTTTTTACGCCGCTTTTAAAGATCTCTTCCTCATCCGCTATGTATGTTCCATTAATGGGATCGATAACCTTTACCAAATGGCCGAGATCCCGTAATGCTTTTACAATACTTTTACTTGAAGCTATGGAAACATCTCGCTCGGCAGACGGTCCGCCGGTAATAAGAACTATATTCAATTAGTGAAAAATTTAAGTAATATACAGATTTCTGAAGTGTTTTAAAATGTTAAATATGGGTAAATATAGATAAGTAATATATGCAGAATTTTGAACATCCGATAGAATTATGCCGGTACTGTCCAAAATAATTTGTAAAATTAATAATTGTTTAAAATTCACTTCAGAATCAAAGATTTCAATCTGTGATATAAAACAACCCGCCTGTGATAAATTGCCGAAAAAAATTCAGAGCTTTGGCGAAATGCAAAAATTTCCTGTCTGACGGTTTCGGCAGCGCTCTTCTGCCGAAACCGGAGTTGAAATATTGCCGTCAACAGGAATGAATTTCCGGCAATTTATTTTTATAACAAGCGGGCGATTTTTCTTTGCTTCTATCTTAAGCCTGCCCTCAAGTGATTTTATCGGGGGTTCAAAAGAAAGAAGGGTAAAAAATTCTGCAGGTTTCAAGCTTCTGCCACTTATATTAATTGTTTTGGACTAGATTGGAATTATAGTAAAATAAAGCAATATTTTGATATTCTCGTTAAAACCTATGTTTCCGCCGTCGGAATTGACTGCGGGAAAATTCAGATCCCGGGAGTCAGGCACTTGTATGCGGAAAAAAATGAACGCAAACAGGCTGCTGTGGTGTAATAAAATAAAACAGACATAACATAGCGGCATCTTCACAGCTGCTTCTTTTTACTTTTTCCCGAAGTATATAATATTATTCAGGAAAGCTGTAATTAAGTAATATCAAAAGCCTCTCTCTATGCCATAACCAATACTTCATTCAAAATTCAGAATATTTTTAATATTGAATTACATATTCATATAATATACGTTTCACTTTAAAATTAACCGGCATTTGTGATCATGAAAAATTATATTTTTCTCCTTTACAGCTTTTCAGTAATTAATATTTCGATTTCAGCTCCACCGACATCAGATGATCATATTAAAGTTGATCAGTTCGGATACAGAACTTCTGACAAAAAAATAGCAGTGATCAGTAATCCGGTAGCAGGCTATAACAATAATAATCCTTACATACCGGGAAATAACTACCAGGTCAGAAGATGGAGCACCGATGAAATTGTTTTTGCCGGAACAATAACATCCTGGAGCAGCGGTTCCACTCATTCTCAAAGCGGGGATAAGGTCTGGTGGTTTGATTTTTCAGGTTTAACAATCCCCGGGTCATATTATGTTTATGATATTTCCAATAATAAAGCATCATACAGATTTGAAATAAGTGATCTTGTTTACAAAGAGATCCTGAAACAGACCTTAAGAGCGTTTTATTATCAGAGGTGCGGTACTTCCAAGAGCTTACCTTTTGCTCAGACCGGATGGACAGATACAGAATGTCACAAGGGTTCTCTTCAGGATAATGACTGCAGATTATACAATAATAATAATCCTCCCACTTCTAAAATACTTTCCGGCGGCTGGCATGATGCGGGAGATTATAATAAATATGTGAATTTTACATTTGAGCCTGTGATGGATCTGTTACTTGCATATAAGGAAAATCCTCAGATATGGACAGATGATTTCAATATTCCCGAATCAGGAAACGGGATTCCGGATATTCTTGATGAAGTGAAATATGAACTTGACTGGCTGTTAAAAATGCAGAATGCAAACGGATCCGTGCTCAGCATAGTCGGTGTAATGAATTATGCGACAGCAAGTCCGCCTTCTTCCGATGGCAGCCAGAGGTTTTACGGACCTGCAACAACTTCAGCGAGTTTCACTGCTTCCGCATTATTTGCTCTTGGCGCAATTCAGTTCAATAGTATAGGCCAGTCTGTATATGCAGGTATACTTCAGACCGCCTCTGTTAATGCCTATAACTGGGCTGCCGCAAATCCAAATGTAACTTTTTATAATTCCGGGACTATCGGCGCAGGAGAACAGGAGGTTGGTTCTTATGAGAAATTCACCAGGCAGATGGCTGCAGCTTCATTCCTGTATTCTCTAACGGGGGCAGCAGGTTATAAAACTTTTTTTGAAAATAACTATACGCAGGTGCATCTCATTCAGTGGGGCTTTGCTTACCCGTTTGAAGCCGCTGCTCAGAATATGATGTTATTCTATTCATCTCTACAGGGAGCATCTTCATCTGTTTCATCTGCAATAAAGAATGCTTATAAAAATTCAATGAAGACAAATAATCCGGATAATCTTCCCGCATATATAAATAAGACGGATGCTTACAGGGCTTATCTTAAAGATGATAATTATACATGGGGAAGCAACACAACCAAGGGAAGGCAGGGAATAATGTTCCTTAATATGCTTGCTTATAATTTAGATTCAGCAAGTAATTCATTATACAGGGAAGCTGCTCTCGGATATCTGAATTATTTTAATGGTGTGAATCCAACTGCTTTTTGTTATATAACAAATATGTCATCCTTCGGAGCTGAAAATTCCGTTAATGAAATATATCACGGCTGGTTTGAAGACGGCAGCGCTTTATGGGACAGGGCAGGAGTATCAGTTTACGGACCGGCTCCGGGTTTTGTACCTGGAGGTGTAAATCCGTCTTATGCTCTGGACGGATGCTGCCCGTCAGGATGTTCTCCGTATAATTCACTCTGCAATAATGCTCTTGTCACGCCTCCCTTGGGTCAGCCAATTCAGAAATCCTACAAAGACTGGAATACAAGCTGGCCGCAGAATTCATGGACAATTACAGAACCCGGAATTTATACTCAGGCAGCTTATGTCAGACTGATCTCGGGATTTTGCAGCCCCAACCCGCAATCAATTATAAAGTCTGTTATACAGGGATTTTATAATTCGGATCTTAACAGAATGAATATTAAAGATACGATCACAGCTTATTTAAGAAATTTGAGTTTACCTTTTGAAATTACAGATTCGTCAAAAGGTGTAATTGACAGTATAAATTTCGAAGGAAATTTCCGGTTCAATAATGCTTCTTCAGGTACATACTACATAGTAATAAAGCACAGAAATTCTATTGAAACCTGGAGCAGGGCAGGAGGGGAAATATATATTTCCGGAAATCCATTGTTCTATGATTTCACGCAGGACTCTTCAGGAACATACGGAAATAATGTGATAAGAATAAAGGACACACCGCTTTTGTATGCAATATACAACGGTGATGCAGATCAGAACGGTGGAGTTGACCTGGATGATATTGTTTCAACATATAATGATGCAACAGCTTTCAGTTCAGGATATGTGCTTACAGACTTAACAGGGGATAACCTGGTCAGTCTTTCAGATATACTTATTGCTTTCAATAACTCCGGTGAGTTTGTTGAAGTTATCCGGCCTTAGGATCTGGGATTACTGATTTGGGATTTGAAATTCCGGATTCGGATATTCACTTATTCTCTTGGTCTCTTTCCTTGCTTTTAAACTTATAATTACTCGAATCTGCTACCGTAGCCGCAACCTTTATGGTTGCGGATTTTCACCCCCCGTCAGAGTCTCCGCAGCTTTATCGCGGGACTCTGACGGACGTCTTGCAATTATAGACAATGTCAGATATTTTATTTAATTTTAAACGGAGGAATTGATGTCAGTAAGAGAAAGAGAATTTATACCTGATAGAATTTATTTTATTACTTATACCATATACAAATGGATTCATGTGTTTACAGAAGAGAAATATTTTCTCACAGTGTATAAATGGTTTGACTATATGAAAGAGCATTATAATAATAAAATTCACGGATATGTAATCATGCCAAACCATATCCATCTGCTTCACAGGTTTTATTGAATTTAATCCTGTCTCTTCCTCTATTAAATAAAGAATTGATTTTACTCTATATATAATTAAACATACTACAAATTAAAAAGATGAACGTACAGCGTAGATTTCTATGGAAGTGATTTGTAGAGCGGGATATATCTGTGACGACCGGGGAATTGACAAACCTATTGAATTTGCTAAATATAAGTTTTATTTTAAATTATGAGTACACTTGAATTAATAAATGAAATCAAAAAACTTCCTTCCAAAGAACGGTTAATTGTTATTGAAAAAATCAAGGAGTCTCTTTTTGAAAAAGAAGTTTCGCAAATTGAAAGAGCAGCTGAGCTTTTTGCTGAAGATTACAAAACTGATAATGAACTGATAGCTTTTACTTCATTGGATTACGAAGACTTTTATGAAACAAGGTGAAATATGGTTGATAAACCTTGACCCTACAACCGGCGCAGAAATTCAGAAAACACGACCAGCAGTAGTAGTGAATTATAATGGATTTGGAAAACTACCTCTCAGAGTTATTGTACCTGTAACAGATTGGAAAGAAAAATATTCTTTAGCTCCGTGGATGATCAAGCTGATTCCTGACAATATTAATAATCTCAAGAAAGATTCAGCATCTGATTGTTTTCAGGTAAGATCTGTTTCTGAAAAAAGATTTGTAAAAAAGATAGGTGAAGTATCTAAAGATCAGCTTGAAACAATTGTTAATGCTTTATACTCCGTTTTCAAAATGGATACTGAATAAAAATTTTTGAAAGGAAATTAATATCCCCAACCAGAATAATATCTAAATTTCAAAGTAAATCACAAAATGAAAAGAATATTATTAACTCTCTGTTTTTCCAAATCCCTATAAGCTCACTTCAGCAAGATCATCCGTTTGTTTAAATAGAACAAATGACAGGTGTTTCTTATCGCGAAATGCACATTGAATAAATTTCATTAATTATCTATTTTCACCCCCGTCAGAGTCTCAGCAGCTTTATCGCGGGACTCTGACGGGGGTTGAAAATTCGTCAATCCGTTTATAATAAAATTTTGCAGATGAATATTTATAATCTTCCGGATTCTCAGCTAAG
>CALMST010000327.1 GCA_937872315.1 uncultured Ignavibacteria bacterium
GCAGATTTTGTATATATCTTGCAGGCACAAAAATTTGAAAATCTTATCCTGTGATTAACAGATAAACAGATAAACAATGAAGTCTGAGATTTCCGGTGATACCGGTAAAACAGTTAATAAAGAAAGCAACAATTCCGGCAGGGAAGTTAAGAATAAATATGAAAATCCACTTAACAAAAAATCACCAAAAAAAGGAGTGTTTTCACTTGTCAGAGAACTGTTAAAACCTTATCACAAATGGCTTTATATTGTACTTACAGCAATGCTTTTGGAAACTGCAATGAGTCTTGCCGCTCCCTGGCCTCTGAAGATCATACTTGATAATGTAGTAGGAAAACATAAATTACCGGGATATCTCGAATGGCTGAGGGATTTTTCTATCAGCGAACAGACTATGGAGCTTGCTGCTGTTGCCGCTTTCGGTGTTGTAATTATTGCAGCTATAGGAGCAATTGCAGGATATATTGATAATTACTATACAGAAAGCGTTGCTCAGTATGTTGCAAATGATCTTCGTCAGAAAATTTATAATCATCTTCAGAAACTCTCACTACAGTATTACGACTCTCATAAGATTGGAAATATTTTAAGCACAATTACCGATGACGTTCTTACAATTCAGAGCTTTGCTTCAACGGCTCTGCTAAGCATTCTTATTGATTCGCTTACCATTATTGGAATGGTGATACTTATGTTTTATCTCAACTGGGATTTTGCACTGATTGCAGTCGGCATTACTCCGTTTCTTCTTTTATTTGTTTCAAGATTTAAGAAAGCCGTGAAAGCAGCCACACATGAAGTCAGAAAAAATCAGAGTGAGATTGTAAGTGTTTTACAGCAGGGACTTGAATCGGTCCGTTCGGTAAAGGCTTTCGGAAGACAGGATCTTGAAGAGAAACGCCTTAAGGATGTCAGTCTTCAAACAGTTCAGGCGGCTCTCAAAGCCAGACGTGTAAAATCTTTATTATCTCCGATAGTGGCTGTTACAGTTTCATTATGTACCGCATTTGTTTTATGGCGCAGCGCAAGTCTTATACTTGCTGATGCAATGACAATAGGAGCACTGACAGTATTTCTTTCATATCTTTCAAAATTCTTCAAACCTGTTCAGGACTTTGCAAAAATGACTAATGTAATTGCACAGGCTACGGTCAGTCTGGAGAGAGTTCAGACAATACTTGATACAGACGATACAATAAAAGAAAAAGAAAATGCTGTAGAGCCGGGTAGTTTCAAAGGAGATATTGAATTTGAAAATGTGGCATTTTCCTACGAACCCGATGCACCGGTATTGCTGGACATAAATCTGTCAATTAAATCCGGTCAGAGAATAGGAGTATGCGGACCGACAGGAGGAGGAAAATCAACACTATTGAGTCTTATTCCCAGATTTTATGATTCCGTTTCAGGCGTTGTTAAAATTGACGGTGTAAATGTAACAGATTACAAACTTACTGAAATGCGCAATCAGATCGGTTTTGTATTGCAGGATACGGTTTTGTTCTTTGGAACTGTTCTTGAAAATATTGCATACGGGCGTCCGGATGCAACTGCTGAAGAGATAATTGAAGCCGCTAAAATGGCAAACGCTCATGAATTTATTTCTCAGATGCCGCATGGATATGATACAATGGTCGGTGAAAGAGGTCTGACACTTTCAGGTGGGCAAAGACAGAGGTTGGGAATTGCCCGGGCTATTATAAGAAATTCTCCTATACTGATTCTTGATGAACCTACTGCCGCGCTTGATACTGATTCGGAAAAACTTGTTATGGAAGCTCTTGAAAGACTCATGAAAGGCAGAACCGTTATTACTATCGCGCACAGATTAAGCACTATCCGGGATGCTGATAAGATCCTTGTACTCAAAGGAGGAAAGATTGCGGAGAATGGTAATCATGATGAACTAATGAAAGTCAACGGCATCTACGCGGAATTGTACAGGATTCAGGCGGGAAGTACGCCGTTGATTGATCCTGCAAAATAGAATTCAGATAATGGTTTCAGATCTTATAATTAAAATATCAAAAATTAACATTTAATAAAAAATTAAAATGAGCAACAGATCAATAATAATATTACCTGATGACACTCCTAAATTAATATTCGACGCCATCAATAACGCTAAGATATCTTTGAAAATAAAGATGTTCATCTTTTCGGATCCTGATCTTATAAATTCGGTTATAGAAGCAAAGAAACGTGGTGTAAAGGTTCAGGTAATGCTGAATCCTGCAAGAAGGGACGGCGAAGAAGAAAATAATCTTACACGCAAAACGCTTGAAAACGCAGGTATAGAAGTAAAGGACAGTAATCCCGATTTCGGAATTACACATGAAAAATCCATGGTTGCAGATGAACAGACAGCATTTATAAAATCACTGAACTGGGCAACTAAAAATCTGAATCTCACAAGAGATTATGCAATCATTACATCTCATAAACATGAAGTTGAAGAAGTGCTTGCTGGATTTGACAACGACTGGAACCGTCAGAAATATGAACCGGATGATAATGCTCATCTGATCTGGTGCCGGGGTAATGGCCGTGAAAGAATAGCTCGTCTGATAGACGGTGCAAATCATTCTTTGTTTGTTCAGAATGAACGCTATCAGGATTCTGTGATTATAGAAAGACTTGTCCGTGCCGCTGTCAGGGGTGTGAAAGTACATGTCATGGCTCTTCCTCCTCATTCTTTAAAAAAGGATAAACTCGTAGAAGGTGTAGGAGGTCTCCGTATCATGGATGATGTCGGTATTAAAGTTCATAAAATAAAGCATCTCAAACTTCATGGAAAAATGCTGTTGGCAGACGGCAACCGCGCAATCATCGGATCAATTAACCTTGCTCCCGGAAGTTTTGATGACAGACGTGAACTTGCTATAGAAATTCATGATGATGAAATAATTGAACGCCTGCATAAAGTTGTCAAACATGACTGGAATAATTCTGTTCCGTTAGATCTTACAGATGAAGGCTTATTGTCGGATCTTCAGGACAGGATTGAAGATGCAGGGGACAAACTGGCTTTAGGTTAGATGTGGGATTTGGTTTAAAAAGTATTGAGTATTGAGTATTGAGTATTGAGTATTGAGAATTGAGTATTGAGAATTGAGTATTGAGTATTGAGTATTGAGTATTGTGTGTAGAATGATTTGTATTTTTTTTCCAAAATAAATTTATGAAAAATGTCTATCCTTATGTTCTTTGTGCATTTTAAATAGTATGTTTTAAGAAAATGATATACGATCAACAGGCCGGTGCGGGGATCACTTAACGGCCAAGTGAAAAATGACTGTGCGTATTAGTTCTTACATAGCTTTCTATTGAATTTTAAAATCCTGTGCCGACCCCAATATTCTGACTTCGACATTCTTCCGGATTATGTCATCCCGTTCCGACTCAAATATATTTTCCCATCCGCTATTATTTTGTCATCCTCTTCTTCCAGCCCGGAATGCATTTTATAAAGTGAGTATGTTTACCTGCAGGCATAAGCGGGGAACAATGAATCTAAAAGTCAATATATTAATAATGAGTATATTCAATAATAAATGTCAACTCTGCATTTATCCCCGGAAAGAGGTGTAAAAGATTTGAACAGCAATACAACGGGAATTCCGGGATCACATCTCACGCCTGCATAAAGAGTTACTCGTATTTTCAATTGTAAACAATGCAGCCAGGAAGGGGTATGAAAAAAATCTTCAGATTTACTTTGGTAATGAGGACAGAACTTGGTTACATAATTCATTTATAATCTGCTGTGCGTTACCTATTTTTGACAAACATTTTTCAGATTTTGAATACTACTTTAATTTTATCGATAATAGGTCTATCTCTATCAATAATTATTCCTATAGTTAAATATTTATTTACCAACAGGAAAGAGATGAGGCAATTGTATTCTCTAATATGGAAAAGTTCATCCCGTATTTCTCCCAAAGATCTGCTTAATGAACGGCCCTGTGATGAGTATTACTTTGAAAGAGATGTGGATGAGTTTCTTAATAGAATTCTGACAGAAAAGAAGAATGCTATGATAACCGGTCCGCCTTTAAGCGGAAAGACAAGAGCTTTTTACAATGCGGTAACAAAGGGAAAAAAGAAATATTACATACTTGCAACAAGAAGTATTTCCATGAGTCACTTCAAGATCCCCTCGTTTTTTGGTTTTAGTTCAAACAAAATAATTTTCATAGATGATTTTCAAAACTTCATTGAGAAGCAGGACAGCTTTCCTCAATTATTGAAAGAAGCTAAATCAAAAAATATTCCCGTAATAGTCACCAGCCATTCAGGTAAAGAATTTACAAAAGCAAAAAACAAACTTATTGAAAATAATCTGGACGCAGATATTCTGTTTGGAGAAAATATATTCGAGATCGGGAAGGTGTCACATGATGACGGTAAAAGGATAGCTGAGAGAATGGGACATCAATGGGAACATGTAAGCTTTAACGGAACTATAGGTTCAATATTCATGAAGCTCAGCGAAATGCAAAGAAGGTTCGAGCTATGCAGCACGATTGAAAAGACAGTTCTCAGGTCAATGAGAAATCTATATCTCTGCGGAGTTTACGAGGGTAATACTTTTTTTAAACTCGGCTGGATCAAGGAATCAGCGAAGCGCTCCGAGCTTACGGGAAAGGATTTTGAATGGACAGGCTGGATCAAATCGCTTGAAGAAAAAGAATTTGTTCAGCTTTCAAAAAGAAATTATGTCTGGGCAGAAGATGCTTATCTGGCATATATAGTAAAGCCTGAGACAGAAATATCAATCATTGAATTGTTTGAAGACATAATTGAAATTTTTAAAGATAATGCGGAAGTGCTCCAGATGGCAGGCGAAAGAGCTTACGATTCGGGAAGCGTAAGCATTGAGATCTCAAAGTATCTCAAACTCTCTGCCTGTGCATTTGAAAGAGTTCTCTCGCTTGCTGAAGAGATAAATGATAAAGAAAAAATTTTCAATGCTTTAAAATACATTGGTATGTCTTACTGGTCGTTGTCAAAGCTGGAAAATACCAAAGAGAACTGCATTAGGTCCATAAATTATTTTTCCAGAGTTTTTGACAGAACTGATCCTGATCTCAAATCTTCTGATGTTGCGATGATAAAAAGCAGGATCGGAAATGCTCACTCAGTTCTGGCTGATTCAGAGAATAAGAAGGAAAACTGTTTAAAGGCAATTGAATTATTTAAAGAAGCTCTTGAAACGTATTCAGTTGAAAAATTTCCAATGGAGTTTATACAGGTGAAGAACAGTCTCGGCAGTTCTTATCTAATGCTGAGTGATGATGAAGATGCAGAAATCAATTTATCTAAAGCTAAGGAATGTTTTGAGGATTCACTTAAAGCCGGGATGCATGTAAATGATCCAAAGGGATTTGCATATACAAAGATCAACCTTGCCAACACTTTTGTTAGGCTTTCACAAAGGGAAGATGATGAGAAAAATCTCGGTATAGCTCTCAGCCTATACAATGATGCTTTAAAGATTTATTTAAAAGAAAAATATCCGATACAATATGGAATGGCGCACAATAATATCGGTAATGTTTATTTTCTCCTCGCCCGGATCTCGGATAAAAAGGAAAATTACATGAAATCGATCGGATCTTACAAAAAGGCGCTGGAGGTAAGAACAAGAGAGAATGCTCCCGTTATGTATTCCAATACACTTTATAATTTAAGTGACACTTATCTGATGCTTGGTGAATCAGAAAAAAATCCTGAGTATCTGAATGAAGCTATAACCTTACTCACCGAACTTCTTGACATGAGCACATCCAATCTAACACCATTCAGACTTGGAGAAATCTATTTTACTACTGCAAAATGTCATTCCTTTTTGTCAGAATATGAAGAAAAGGAATTTCACCGTAATAAAGGAATTGAGCTTTATCAGAAAGCTCTGGAAATGTTCATAAACAATGATCTTGACAATATGTACGGTAAAACAAAAGAAGAACTGGAAAAATTAAAAAGTGCGGAGAGTTAGGCTGGTAAAGTATATGTGTAATTTTTCAAAGAGATCCGGTGAAAAAATTTTCTTATAAAATTTTCCATAAAGTTGCGGCAATGATATACTAAATATTTTAATTATTTATTTTAGCAGAGATACAAATGGAATTGTAAATTTTTTGTAATTGATAACTGACTAATATTTTTATTTTATTATTAGTTTTTTTCTTTTCAACATTAAAGGCAGCCTGAAAATTTACATACATGTTTGAAATTTAATCGCTTAGGATTTAAATCCCCGCCGCTTGAGCTGAAAGAATAAATAGTTAGTTCTGTATAAAATACTTTGGGTATTCAATTTTACTTTCAAACAATTTATTTAAATATAAAAAATATTCAAAATTTTCTCCGGTTTACTTTCTTTCTTTTGAACCCCCCGATAAAAGCACTCGTGGGCTGGCTCCAGAAAGAAACAAAGAAAAATCGCCCGCTGGTGATAAATTGCCGGAAATTCTTTCATATTGTCTGAAAAAATTTCAACTCACAAATCGCCGGAAGATAACTGTCGAGTTGCTCAAACAAGATTTTTTTTATGCCAATACTCAGAATTTCTTCAGGTAATTTATCACAGGCGGGGATCAAAAAATCAGATCAATAATAAAATTAAAAAATATTTTCCACTGGAAATCATATAGACCCAAAAATCATATTAAGCCAGATACTCCGCTGCTTGCGGCGGAGTACTTTATTGTTAACATCACTCTCCCGCAAGTATATTAATATCCTTATTCTCCAGTACTTTAAGCTCCTGCGGATGTAAAACCGAATTTATCATCGCCCTACCCATCCTCGAACTGGAAGTAACATATTTGGAATTTATCATTAAAGGAAACAAAGGTTTTGTCAAAGCATACATAAAATTCACCCAGCCGGTTTTTGATTTTACACCTTTCTCAGGAATAATAACTCCGGGTCTGAAAATATAAGCATCTTTAAAACCCATATTTAAAACCATGTTCTCAGTTTTTCCTTTCACTCTTGCCCACATAATTTTTCCTTTTTCGGTGCTGTCAGTACCAGCGCCTGATACATAATTAAAAACCAATTCCGGATTATTTTCATACAACAATTTTGCTAAAGCTTCGGTCATTGAATATGTGATCCTATAATACTCTTCTTCGTTCATTCCAAGTGAAGAAATTCCCATATTATGAAAGCAGGCATCATATCCTTTTAAATTTTCTTTTATTGAATTAAAATCAGAAAAGTCTTTAAGGATTAATTCGTTTAGTTTTGGATGTGTAACTCCGGCAGCAGATCTGTTAATGATCATTACTGAATCAACTTCATTATTTTCCAGACATTCAATAAGAACGCCTTTGCCGACCATCCCGGTTGCACCGGTAATTATAACTTTTATGCTCATACTGATAAACTTATTTTTAAAAGTTATAATTACAATGACAAAAATAAAATCGCTGAGATAAATTAAATCAGACCAGTCCAGAATTTATTCATTTTTATTTTTTGATCTGCTTTATGAAATATGTTTTTATGATATAATGTCTGATTTCCTAAAAAACCTCTCCCAAATGCGAAGGGTATGGATTGGGAAGGGTCTGTAAATGAATTATATAATTTTAGTTAATTTTATACCAATTCATGAATAATATTTTTTCTTTAAATCTTTTTTGGGTAGTACTGAAAATAAAGCCGAATCCGTTCAAACCGTTTTAATTAAATATTGTATTGAATTTCTTTACGGCCTTTAAAAATTTCATCTCAACGGCTTTAAGAAAAGATCGGGAAATCAGATACAGAAGTTTATTTTTTACTTCGGTAATTTTACGTGCGTTTATATATTATAGCTCTTCCTTCAATCACATTTTGAATTTATATTTTAAATGCCGTATTTTTGTAGATAAAATTTTTTAAATAAAAAAAAGCCATGAAAAATAAAATGAATCCCGTAGTGCATTTCGAAATGCCGTATGAGGATAAAAACCGCGCAGCAGATTTTTATAAAAAAGTTTTCGGATGGGAAAATCAGATGCTCGGACCGGAAATGGGAAATTATGTAATAATGACGACCTCTGAAAGAGATGAGAAAACACATTTTCCGAAAAATCCCGGCATGATCAACGGGGGTATGTTTGAAAAAAATAAAGATAACCATCTCACATCAGTTGTAATAGCTGTGGAAGATATTAGAAAAGCCATGGAAGATGTAACTCAAGCAGGTGGTATTATAATCGGGGGAATGAAACCGGGTGAACCAGACGATATTCCGGGTGTAGGTTTGTACTGCGCTTTTACTGATTCTGAAGGTAACAGAGTTGGAATGTTGCAGCCAAAGAGCATGTAATTTTCTTAAGATAAATTTTCCTGAAAATCAAAATTGATTCATCATTAAAGTACATTCATAAAAAAATTATTCGGTATAATCATTTCTGTCCGGATCGATCTAGAGACATAAAAATTATTTCTGAATTAATTTAAAATCGATTAATATTTTATAATCTGTTAATACACCCCTCCCGGCCGCAATGGCCGGGAGGGGTTATTTATTTGAATTTCAGTCATTAGATCGGAAAAACCAATTACCTTAATTTGATCAATAAATATAAATGAAAATGTTACTGACAGAAGGGAATTAATTTCAATCTTGTCCAGATCGATTAATAAAAATTACTCTTTATCTGAATATAGAAAAATCTAACCGACTTTCTTTTGAAAGATCAAAAGAAAGTCGGCAAAGAAAAATCTCCTTCTGGTTATAAAAATAAATTGCCGGAAATTTATCACAGGAGGGTTGTTTTATTTCACAGCTTGAAATTTTTGATTCTGAAGTGACTTTTTAAACAATTATTTATTTACAAAATATTCTGGACAGTACTGGATTAATTTACAGATTCAAATATAATAAGTAATTTCTATTTTAAAATGATTTGCTTAATTTAAATCCCCCAATATATTAGTTTCATTAAGATCACTTTCACTTTCAAATTAAATTTATTAATTATAAATCATACTCTTATGAAAACAATTATTCTGTTATTCCTGGCATCATTTTTTATTTCATGCGGCGGATCGGAAGATAACGATTCAAGATTTGCAACACAGGCGGAAACTATCTATGCGCCGGCTGAAAGAACGGATGATGATGATCCGGATAATGATAATGTATTGATGAGAGGTACGTGCACTCCTCCTAATATCAAGCTTGATGTTAATATTAATAAGAAGTACTGCGGATCTGATGATTGTCTGATACAGTTTTCCGGATACTGGTGGTGGACTAACTATCAGTTTACAGGAGCTCCAAACTGGTTCTGGAATCAGGGACAGGCATGGAGTCCGAGAAATGCTTATGTTGATTCAGAAGGTCTTCATCTCACAGTGAAAAAGGACGATCTTGGCGGCGGTTCGGAATGGATGGCATCAGAAGTAGTAGCGGTATATAACGCTGATAAAATGACACTTGCAAAAACAGGTTATGGCACTTATCTGGTTTCAGCCCGAATTAAAAGCGCACCTTCCTGGGATAAGCTTGATAAGAATGTTGCATTCGGATTATTTACATTTCAGAATGACAGAACGGGTTCTCCGCAAAATCCTTACCGAGAACTCGATCTTGCGGAGATCTCAAGATGGGGAACCCCTCCAAGCAGTAATGTCGGTGACAAAAGACTCGCTGAGGGCAATGCTCAATTTGCCGTTCAGGAATGGGATAAACTCGCTGTAAATCTGAAAAGATATACCATATCAGAAGGAGTAAAGGAAATTACACTGGTTATGAAATGGACTAACGCAAATACACCTGTTACATTTTCTCAATATAACGGGATCTATACACTTGATAATCTTCCGTCCAAACCAGACAATACTTTTACGACTACAGCATCGCAGAATCCATTCATTCCGGCAGATGGTTGCCAGTTGTTTCACATGAATCTATGGATGGGAAATTACGGCCAGGGAGATAAGCATCCCGGTCCAAGTAATAATCAGCCACAGGAAGTTGTTGTAACAAATTTTGATTACAGACCATAAATAAATAAATCTTTAAAAGCTCATTATTCAGATATTTTTTAATATCAGGCAGGTTAATTTTTAACCTGCCTTTTATATTTTATAAAAAAATTTCAACAAACTATTCAACAAAAGTTTACCGGACAATTATAAAAATTGATACTCAGTGATCCTAAAAATATCAGATTAATTTCTAAATAATCTTATCCGTTTCAGTAAAAAGCTGTATTTAAAGCTCTTTTTAAATATTTTTTAATTTTCCCCAGCATATTTATCTTCTAAAACAATAAAAATTTTTCTTTGGATTATTTTTATATAAAGTATATTTTTGATCAAAGGCGATTTAAAGAAGATGTTGTAAAATAAATTTTTCCCCCCGTTTCAATTTTGTTTAACAGCATCTTCATCGCCTTGAAATTGCTTTTTATCTGATTGGATCGGGGGTATTTTATTTACCATTAAGGAAGGCTTTTAAAAATAACTTTTTAAAATAGCTTTTTATATATAAATGAATTTAATATTTTAATAAAAATTTTTTTTAAAATTCACATAAACTTTAGAAAGGAGAAAAAATGAAACAATTTGCTACATTTTTTTTATTGTTATTTACTGTAGTTTTTTATTCAAGTTGCGGTAGTGACAGTAACGATACATCCGGAGGATTACTTGGTCCGGGCAGCGGATCAAATTCAATATCATATACAATTACCGGTCAGGGTGATCCGACAAATTACACTTTCAAAGCTGCTCCAAGTGTGGATACAAAGATCACCAGAGTCATTGCATCCGCTCCTGCATTCAATTTTGCTGATACCATTTCCGCAGATCCAAATGAAACATTTATGGGAGGAACAGCATATGAAATCGGAACTTACACAGGCGTAGAAGCAGGTCAGGCATGGGTCTTTACTTTTACCGGTACAGTTATAAGCAATAATGAAGCATATACAGTAACATCAAATTTTACGGTTCCAAATTAATATTAATTTTGTAATTTATTATAAACTAAATCTAAAAAAAACATGAAAAACTTAAATTACCTGGTAATAGTTTTATTGGTTTCACTAATCTATACAAATGCAAATGCTCAAAAGATGGCAATAGGGATCGAAGGCGGTATTAATATTTCCAATGCAAGTATAAATCCTACTGTTACAACTGATTCAAGAACAGGTGTGATTGTCGGAACTTTACTGGATGTAAATTTTACTCCTCAGATTACCCTTACCCCGGGAATCAGATTTGTAATGAAAGGATTTTCAAATACATATACTAATGCAAATAATGTTTCTCAGACAGATACATATAAACTTAATTATCTGGAATTTCCTGTATTATTAAAGATTAAATTTCCTTTGACCGAAGTAAAACCGTTTTTAGCCGCAGGTCCGGTTTTTGGTATAAATTTATCCGCAAATCTGGATCAGACAGCCGGAAGTCAGTCTGCTTCAAGTGATGTAAGCAATAATGTAGAATCAATTGATTTCGGACTTTTATTTGCGGGCGGACTTGATTTTAAAGTCGGAGCAAATACTGCTCTTTTCTTTCAGGCAGGCTATCAGTTAGGTTTATCCAATATTGCTAAGAATACCGGAACTACTACAATCAAAAATTATGCTATTCAAATTACAGGTGGTGTAAAATTCGGTATTTAATTAATTCATAATATTACAGAACAAAAAGCCGGTTAACTAAAAGTTATCCGGCTTTTTTATTAAACAAATCATCTATATAATCAGCAAGTCACAGAATTAGAAATATAAAATCCATTCCGGCTGATTTATTTTTCTTTTAACAAACACCTTAAACCTATCAACTCAGGAAACCAAATTTATCTTTATTAGCTTCCATCCATTGTTTGAAGGTCTTCAACTCAGGAAACATCTTTCTGCTTTCAACATCATCTGTCAGCGGCGGCGGGAAAAATTCCTGCTGAAAAGCAAACATACCGGCAAGATCCTCGGCTCCGGGAAAACCGAATCCTGCGAAAACATCCTGCGGGATATAATTAAATGTAATTTTCTTATTCAGTGTTTCTGACATGATTGCGGCATATTCAGCCGGAGTGAGCGCATCACCGGCGGCAAAAATAGTTTTCCCCATATATTCAGCCGGATGATCAAAAATGTAAAGAATGATTCCTCCGAGATCTTCAATTGCTATTGCCCTCAGATTATTCTCCTGCGGAAATCCAAATGAAAAACTTCCGTCTTCCTGTTTCTGTGCGGGGAAGAAAGTATAAAAATTTTCATAATAAAATGCCGCATGAACATAAGTAGCTTTAAGATCCTTACTCTTTGAATATTCTTCAAGCTCTGCTTTAATGTCAAGATGCGGAGCTTCGTATTTACCATTGCTGGTCTTTTTAACAGCCGGAAGGGTACTGAACACAAAATGCTCTATGTTGCTTTTGCTTACTGCATCAACGAGATTTTTACCGTGCTCGTATTCTTTCTGGAAATGCTCCCAGAAGCTTGTTACTCCGAATACTCCGTAACAATCTTTCATTGCTTCGATGAGACTGTTTACATCATCCATGGTTCCTTCGACTATTTCAGCTCCTTTATCTTTGAGATTAGCAGCTTTTTCGCTTCCCGCATCTCTTGTTAAAGCCCTAACGGAATAATTTCCGGATCTTAAAAGGAAATCCGCAACACTTCCGCCCTGCGCACCGGTCGCTCCGGTCACAAGAATTCTTTTCTTTTCACTCATTTTGTTTTTATTTGATTTAATTTAATGAAAATGATTAATTATTTACCGGATAAATTTCCCGGAATTTTATTTAAACTAACTTAAGCTGAGCGCTTCCATATTGGAAACAAATGATTGCCTCAAATTTAAAGAATTAAAACGAATTCGATGATTCAATATTGAAAAAATTATTGTGAATCCGTGTTATCCGCGGCAAATTATGATTCAGTGTATAAGGGATCAGCTTAAGTAAACTTGAGTAAACTTGAGTAAACTAATATACTTTTACATCAAATTGCATTCATATAATATTCATTTAAAAAAATTCTCAGCCTTTTCCATCAGCCAGTTTTTTGATCCAAGCGGATTGCTCTGCATTGACTTTATCTGTTTTTTCAGGATCTGAAGCTCCGAATTTTTTTTATCTTTAATATCATCACACTTTAATTTTGCAAGTTCTGAAATGCTCTTTAAGAATTCATAGTGAGCGGTTTTCTGCTCTTCAGAAATATTTTTTTCACTTTTCAGATAATGTCTGAAAGTATCAATTGCAGAAAATGTCTGTTCAAACAGATTCTTTTCATATAATATCCTGAGAGTATAACTTTTGACCATTACTTTAGTAAGGAATAATTTAAAATGTGTCCTGGAAAAATATTCGAGGGCTTTATCAAAATCCCCCGTTCTGTATGCCATAAAGCCTTTACAATAATAAATTGTATTTGATTTTTCAACTGCAGGAGAGATCCCTTCCTGAAAACGGTTCATAAAATCTTCAGCCCATTGAAATTCACCCACCATGCAGGCGGAAGTATAATTTGTTATAAAATTTACAAATAGTATATAATCTTCAGGTTGTATCTTTCTGTCAACCATTTCTTTGAAAATCCGGAATCTGTCGGGATAATATGATTCATCGCCCAGTTTTAATTTATATGCGGCAAAAGAATTTCCAACCAGAAGAATATAATAAATATCTTCTCTGGAGAGACTATCGATAAATTTATTTTTTAATTCAAAAAGTTCTCTGTAAACTTTCTCATCTTTTGTAAGTTCAAGCAAAATGATCTGTTTGTAAACTCTGCAGGAAGGATTATTCTCAAACTCTTTATCCTTGACATATTCCCAGACATTTTCAAACATTTTCATATTGAAATTAACATTACCGTGATTTCTGTTTGTAAGCATTTTAGAGTAAGTTCTGAGAAGCACTATCAGTGTATATTGCAGATAAATATCAAATTCATTTTGTATGAGATCAAATGAATATCCCGATTTTATGAATTTATAATGCGAAGTATTTGCACGGGCAAACTGATATTCTGTCTGACAATAAAATTCATCTTTTACTGAAATATCATTTAACCGTTTATGAATCTGTTTTTCTTTCTGAAGATACATTGGATCAAGTTTCCTTTCATGAAATTCATTAAGCAGGCTGATCTCGTTTTCTATGCCTTTTTTTTCCACGGCAATATGTTTCAGATACAGGACAGATAACTGGTAAAGATCGGATATGACATTTTTTATTTTAAAATAATTGAACTTTTCATTTCCGAATATTTTTCTGAATATTTTTTCATCAGCGCACTCATCTTTATTAAAATCCGGATAATGCTTAACCACTTCTTCACAGAGAGCTATTACCTTCTGATTTTTATTATAAAAAGGAGAGGATACAAATTCCCTGAATTTAATGACCTCAGGCTTTGTAAATGTTTTTATTACGCTTATCAGTTTTGTATTTTCCATAGAAAGTCAGCGTTTCTAAAAAAAGAATATTAAAATTGTAAAAATTCTCTGAAATTAAATATTTCCGTAAAAATATTAATAATCGTCTTCTAAAAAAAGGAAATACTTTCTTTGAACTGAGTGTTCTGAACTACTATTTTTGTTTCACTAATGGCAAACAGGATCAATCAAATATTTTTTTTTACCTTCCGCAGCTTCAAATTAATCCTCTTAATGCCATTAGAAGATACATATCCGAAGTATGCGGAAGGTTTTTTTTATAAATTTCTTTTTTAAGAAAAGGAGATATTTTTCAAAATGAAAAACTTATTTATCATCGCAGTAATAGCTTTAACGGCATTTAATATTTCATATTCACAGGTAACCGAGGACTGGGTTCAGAGATTTACCTCTGACAGTATCAGAAATGAAGGAGTTAATGATATGTGTATGGATGCTGAAGGGAATATATATGTCACAGGTTATCAGAGGGATGTGCCTTTAACCAGCCAGATACAGGGGGTAACTGTTAAATATAATTCACAGGGAGTTCAGCAATGGATCCAGAATTATCAGTCACCTGAAAATAACGGGGCATTTCTGAGGGCTGTGCATGCGGATGCCGCGGGAAATGTTTATGTAACCGGAGAAAATGCAATTTATTCGGGTGGATCAAATGAAGCTTTAATTATAAAATATAATTCTTCAGGCACACAGTTATGGTCGTACCGGTTTCAGTATGTTATGAATTTTTATGCCGGAGGATTTGACATTATCACGGATGCTGATGGAAATGTATATGTGACAGGTGAATACGGAAACGGAGGAAACAATATTTTTTTAATAAAATTTAGTTCTTCTGGAAATCTTGTCAATCAGACATTTTATAATTCAGGAAGTGAAGGCGGAAGAAAGATAGGACTTGACGGAGCAGGGAAGATCATCGTAGGCGGATACATTAATGATAATGATTCTCTTTCTTTTATTGCGCTTAAATATGAACAGAATCTGGATTTTGTATGGGCTTCCAGATGGGGTCACAATATAGGTAATACAAACACAATAGATATGACAATTGACAATAACAGTAATGTGATTATGACAGGTACGGACGGTGATTTTGTTAATTACTCTACAGTCAAGTTTGATCCTTCCGGCAGTTTAATGTGGGGTAAGCAATATAATTCAGCAACCGGTCTGGATATATGCAGAAGTGTTGATCATGATATTTTTGGAAACATATATGTAACAGGTGAAACGGGTGCTTCAGGTTTTCCTGCACAGTCAACCATGACAACTATTAAGTATGATGTAAACGGAAATGAAATATGGGTGAATTCATATGACGGAGGTACTCCGGGCGTCACGGGATATTCCGGCTATGATATTTTTATCGGTGACTCAGCTAATGTATTTGTCACAGGTAATACTTCTTCCGGAAATATTGTAACAGCTAAGATCAATACTTCGGGAGTAACACAATGGGGGATAATTTACAGCGGTCCGGTAAACGGTCCTGATTTATCCACAGCTGTAATCGCTGATATTAACGGGAATGTATATACT
>CALMST010000328.1 GCA_937872315.1 uncultured Ignavibacteria bacterium
TATTTTTAACATGGGTCTGACTTTTGAGAAAATGGAAAAATTCAGTGAAGCTGCCGAGTGTTTTGAAAGTGTATTGCTGCTTGATGAAAATCACAGAGATTCCTACTATGAACTCGGTTACTGCTTTGACTTCCTTGACAGAATGCAGGAATCGGTTGATGCTTATGAAAAACATCTTAATTATTCACCCGGAAATTATACAGCATGGTACAATAAAGGCATTGTCCTGAACAGAATGGGTCGTTATCTGAAAGCTATAGAAAGTTACGAAATGTGTCTTGCCATAAGAAGCAATTTTTCTTCAGCCTGGTATAACTGCGGTAATGCCTATGCATCCATAGGCCGTCTATACAAAGCTATTGAATATTATAAAGTTGCTCTGGAACTCAAGAGCACTGATTCTTTTACTCTTCATAATCTTGGCAATGCGTATGAAGAACTTGGTGAATATACTACTGCAATTAAGTATTTTTCGGAATCCATAATGACAGATTCCCATAATTATGAATCATACTACGGACGGGGCAACTGCTATTTCAATCTTTGCAAATATGAAAAAGCGCTTGATGATTTTGATTCGGCACTGATACTTTGCAAAGATTATTCGGAGATATGGTATTTAAAAGCTGACTGCGAGCATGCCCTTGGAAGGATTGAAGATTCACTTAAAAGTTATGAAATGGTCGTAAAGCTGGAATCTACAAATCACGAAGCGTGGTATGATTACGGTAAAGCTCTGCTTTCAGCAAAGTTGTACGAATCTGCTTTAAATGCTTTTGATAATGTGATAAAAAATCACAGCTTCTGGGAAGATCCGTTTTATCAAAAAGCCAAAATACATTTTCTGAAAGAAGAGATCGAATTGGGTTTGGAAATGCTTGAAAAAGGATTTGAACTTAATCCTGCAGACAGATTTGAATATGAATTCGATAAAGACTGGAAAAGGATTATGAAGTTTCTTATAAATGTCTGAAAATAGTATCTGGTAATATATAGAATTGATCTATTATTTTTTCGGTTCTAAAAATATCAGTTAAGATCTTATGCTGATAAGATCACCAGCGAAAGCAATTGCGTGTTTAGTGCTATCAGTATTTGCCAAGCCCATTCCAGCTATGTCAAATGCAGTTCCGTGATCAGGAGAAGTTCTGATAATATTTAATCCCGCCGTGAAATTCACTCCCTTTCCGAAAGAGATCATTTTAAATGGTATAAGTCCCTGATCGTGGTATATAGCCAGTGTAATATCTGATTTCCCGTAAAGTTTATTTGCGAAATATGCATCTGATGCAAAAGGACCCCTCAGATTAAATCCAATTGAATTTAAATCTTCGATCACAGGTGAGATCAGATCAATTTCTTCATTTCCTATCATCCCTCCGTCCCCGCTGTGCGGATTCAGAGAAAGAATATTAATCTTCGGATTTTTGATTTTGAAATCTCTTACCAGTGAATTATTGACAGCGATTATTTTTTCTGTTAAGATTTTCCCGTTGAGAACTTTGGCTACTTTCGAAACGGGTATATGACCGGTGACCAGTGCAACTGTGAATTTCCTCGAATGAAGTATCATTATTGTATTGTCAGATCCTGTAATATCCGTCAGCATTTCAGTGTGACCGGGATATTTAATTCCGCCGAGATTCAGAGATTCTTTTGATAAAGGAAGTGTCACCATTGCATCAAACTCTTTACTCATACAGTGTTTTGCCGCGAGTTTAACCGAAGCTCCTGCCAATTTTCCCGCATGTCTGTTTATCTTACCGGGTTCGGTCTTATATTCTGCAGGAACAGGCATTTCAATGAATTTTGAGTCCGGGATCTTTCTGAGTTTTAACAGAGAAGAATAGTGATCAAATATCTTTTTTGCTCCGGCAATCTTCAGATCAAATTCAGAACTGAATGATATTTCGTTAATAATTTTAATTATTATCTCCGGACCAATCCCGTTAGGATCACCCATTGTGAGGATAATTTTCGGAAGTTTGTTTTCTCTTTTATTGTATTTACTTTTTTTCTTCATCTTCCTTTACTACAGTTACTTCAGCATCAGCCCAAAGCCCTTCGAGATTGTAAAATTTTCTCAGATCATCTTTGAAGACATGCGCAACTACATTCACATAATCGAGCAGTATCCAGCTAAGACTTGTATAACCTTCATTATGCCAGGAGATCTCATCTTCCTTTTTTGTTTCAAGTTTTACGTGATCCGCAATTGCCTTCACCTGTATATCCGAGGAAGCCGAACAGATCACAAAAAAATCTGTAACGTTTGTAAGCTTGCGAAGATCCATGATAATTATGCCGGAACCTTTTTTTTCTAGCATCAGGTCAGCGATCTTTGCAGCCAGTTTTTTTGAATTCATAATTTATTTCCTTTTATTCTGATATGGTTTAAGCTCATTAAAATCTTTTCCGATCACAACCGTGATGTCGAGAAACAGACTGTTATTAATTTGCTGTATAATATTTCTTTCCGATACACCGAGTGTGAATGCAACTTTTTTAGCTTTACTGATATCTCCCGATCTGTCAATTATTATTGTTTTTTCGATATCCTGAGTCTTGTAATTTCCAATCTCTACTACATCTATATTATTTTTCCTCAGATACTCGGTAAATTCGGATGCCACGCCGTTTTCCATAGTACCATTCTGAACGTCAAGCTGGATGGATAAATTCGGTTGATTGGTAATTGCTTTAGTTGTATCCGTAATTTCTTTTACGGACTTATCGGTCTTTAAATAATTATTTATAAGAGAAAAGCCAAAGTATGCCACAAGGATTAAGAATATTATTATTACACCGTTTAATATGTAATTCAGCAGATTATTCTTCAAATAAAAACTTTAAAATATTTTTAAATAAAAAACCGAAAGTAAATTTTTACTTCCGGTTAGAATTTTTGATGTATGTAAAGCTGTTTTTTTTATCTCCAATTGGAATTATATGAAGAATAAGGATTGAAGGGATTATAATTATTGTACAAATAATCACTCTGGTCAATATTCCTGTATTCAAAATTTATAAATGAATTATCGGATATTCTGTAATTCACCGAAGCCCTTGATAAGAACAATCCCGAAAGATTCCTCTGCAGTGCCTGAGATGAAGCAGCTCCAAGACCGTTATCAGCAAAAGGCGAATACTGAACTTTTACATCGGCGCTTATATTAAATCTGTCATTAACCTGATAATTCATAGAGTTAATATAAGAAGTAAGCGAGACATTTCCGTATGAAGAATTCAACATTGAAACACTGAAAGAATGATTCATTGTGAATTTATTCGGGTTTATGAATCCTAATATTAAATTATTTGAACCTGAATTGCTTGTGGAAGGTCCTTTATCGTCATAACCCTTGAATTGTGCGTTCGAAAAATTAGAGCTAAAAAATATAACAGCTAGTACTATAATTATTCTTTTCATCGTAAAATTGTTAATATGGTTTATGGTATATACAAATTTATGTAAAATTCCACTTTCTGAGTAAAAATGTCAATGATAAACTGAATGCAAATTATAAATTCCCACCTTATCTTTCCAAAACGATTCATATAAATTACTCTTTATCTGTATACAGAAAATCATAAACGTGTCATCTAAGTAAAATCTCCGGCTTGTTATAAAGATTAATTGAAGAAAATTCATTCACATTGGCGGAGATTTATAAAATTAATCCGGGCATTACCGAATTTCATATATCGCATTCAATCTTTAATCTTCTGAAACAAAATTTGATTCTTAAAATAGCTGCAAATTCCATATATTCTATACATTAAAGTTCAGCTTTTTCACCATTTCAAATACTGCGATTCCATATGCAACAGAAACATTAAGTGACTGCTTCATTCCCAGCATAGGGAGTTCGAATGCCATATCGGCTATATCTATTATCTCTTTTGACACACCGTTGATCTCATTTCCAAGCACAAGACAAAGCGGGAAATCATGTTTCTCTATATTCCAGATCAGATTCTTACTGTCAGTAATTTCAAGAACAGCGATTTTGATGTTTTGCTTTTTGAGGTCTTTTACCAATTCGACTGGATCTTTGTGATATTCCCACGGCACCGTTTCAGTTGCTCCCAGCGCAACTTTCTGGATCTCTTTTCTCGGAGGATAGGGAGTGTAACCCGTCAGATAAAGCTTTGCGATCAATGCCGCATCAGAGGTTCTGAAAATAGCTCCTACATTGAATATGCTCCTGATATTATCACAGATAATATAGACCGGATTTCTCTTATAATTCAGTAAATCATCGGGATTTTTTCTTTCCTGTTCTATTTCGGAATGTGTAAGTTTTCGCATTTAAAGTTTTTATTTCTATTAATAACTTGGAGCTGTCATTATTGATTCTTTGTGATTTTACAAATTACATAAGATATTTTTATAAACAATTCATATAGCATTGACCGAAACGACAATAACAAATGATATCAAATCCCATTTGGACAGATTTTTTTCTGCCAGCGGAATTCTTTCAGAAAATTTTAACAGTTTTGAATTTCGCAGCCAGCAGAAAGAAATGGCGGAAAAAATCCTGAGTACACTCGATTCAAAATTACATCTGTTTATAGAAGCCCCGACCGGAATAGGTAAAAGTTTTGCATATCTTGTACCGGCAGTATATTATGCAAAGAAAAATCAGAAGAAAGTTATAGTTTCAACATATACCATAAATTTACAGGAACAGCTGATAAATAAGGATATTCCGTTCCTTCAGAATATTCTGCCGGTAGAATTCAAAGCGAAAATCCTGAAGGGAAGAAACAATTATCTTTGCCCGAAGAGGCTGATGCATGCAATGGAATCCTCCAATGTGTTATTTGAGACGGAGGAACAGGTTAATCTGGAGCAATTATATCAATGGTCCAAAAGAACCAGTGACGGAACGCGTTCGGATATTGATTTTGCATTAAATGAAGAAGTATGGAATTCCGTATGTTCGGAAAGAGGGATTTGCACACACAAGACCTGCGGCGGTGATAATACAAATTGTTTTTATCAGAAAGCAAAAAAGGAACTTGCCGATTCTGATGTAATAGTCGTAAATCATCATCTGTTCTTTACACTTTTTGATGGAATATCGGATGATAAAGACGGATATTTATACAGAAATGATTTTGTGATCTTTGATGAAGCGCATACAGTTGAACAGGTTGCAACGGATCACATTGCCCCGTCGCTTTCCAGGGAAATGGTAAAGTATCATTTACTCAAATTATATAATCATCAGAAAAAGAAAGGCTTTCTTTTAACTTTACCATCTCTTCACATACAGGCTACAATTCAGAATCTGCTGGATCTGAACACGGCTTTTTTTTACAGATTAAGGAGAAGTTTGTTTGAGTCCGGCAGTGACAAGCCTCAGGGACTGACCTGCAGAATTTATGATAAGAATATAGAAGAAAATCTGATGAAAGATGAAATGGATAATCTTTTAAAAAATCTCCGGTCATTAAGACCAAATTGTAAAAGCGAAGAACAGGAGAATGAACTGAATGAGTTTATAATCAGATTTTCTGAAATGAATTACATACTTGATGATTTTTTAAATCAGAAAAAAAACGATATAAAAGATGACAAGAATAAAAAGAGAAGTGAATTTGTTTACTGGGTGGAATTATCTTCACAAAAGCCCGAATCAAATGTGAGTATATGTTCATCACCCGTAGATATTTCAGATTATTTCAGGGAAAATATTTTCCGGCCTAATAACTCTACCATACTTACCAGTGCTACACTCACCATAAATAATAATTTCGAATATTTCAAAAACCGGTTAGGCGGAGAAAGCGTTTTGGAATCCAGACTGGACTCTCCTTTTGATTTTTACAGACAGGTAAAGATCTATATCCCGAAAGAAATACCTGCACCTTCGAAAGATATGAATTCAATCTACGAAGAGAAATTATCCGAATGGATTAATTATTTTATCGGAATTACAAAAGGCAAAGCACTTGTGCTTTTTACAAATTCAACATTAATGAAGAATATCGGGAAACAGCTGAAAGAAAATCTCGCAACTGATAATATAGAATTACTCATTCAGGGAACGGGAATATCAAGAAGCCGGCTGCTTAAGCATTTCAAAAGTGATATCAATTCAGTTCTTTTCGGATTGGATAGTTTCTGGATGGGAGTCGATGTGCCGGGTGAGTCGCTGAGCAATCTTATTATGACAAGACTACCCTTTCAGGTGCCGTCACACCCTGTAGTTCAGGCAAAAATGGAATTCATAGAGCAGAAGGGTGGAAACAGTTTTTATGAGTATTCATTACCCGAAGCAATTCTAAAATTCAGACAAGGAGTAGGAAGACTTATCAGGCACAATACTGATCAGGGAATTATTGCGATACTTGATAACAGGATTATCAACAAATCTTACGGTAAATATTTTCTTAATTCCATAGATGAATGTGAAATAGAGATTGTTGAATAAAGCATAAACTTTCCCGCGGCGAGAAACCGGTTGAATTGCATTAATTACATTTTATCTCTTAATTCAATTACTTATTTTTGTTTTTTTAGAATCATAAGCACCTTAAAATACAATGGAAAATCAGAAACCAGAAGCGTTAACACCTAATTTTCAGCAAAACGGCACATCAAAAAAACAACCTGTATATACAAAAAATCTGTACGAAGATGCCAGAACATGCTCAATAAAGATATTATGCAGATGTGAAAGAACAGATTCATATCTTGAAAAATTAATAGATGCGGAATTAAGAAACGATACTCTCAATGACTTTGATAAGGCATTGCTGAATGAGATCTCACATGGAGTTATCAGATGGATGAGAAGACTGGACTGGTTTCTTAACGGCTTCTACAGAGGCAATTATGAGAAATGTTTACCTGAGGTAAGAAATGCTATGAGGATTGCATTATATCAGATACTTTTTCTAAATAAAATTCCTTATTCGGCAGCCGTAAACGAATCAGTTGAATACATTAAAAGAATACACGGTGAAAAACATGCCGGAGTTGTTAATGGTTTGCTCAGAACAATTATCAGGACACTGGATAATCTTGTCTGGCCAACGAGAGAGATAGACGAAGTAAATTATCTCGGACTGATCCAGTCTCATCCTAACTGGATGGTAAGAAGATGGATAAACAGATTCGGATTCGATGATGCGGTTAAATTATGTGAAGCAAATAACAAGAGACCTGTAATGTCATTAAGAGTCAACAGACTTAAGATCTCCAACACAGATTTTGAAAATTATCTTAATGAAAAAAATCTTTACTTCAAAAAAGGAAATTTTCTTGATAATTTCTTTTCAACAAAGACTATGTCAAAGATATACACTGATGAATTATTCCGGAACGGCTATTTTACCATTCAGGATGAAAGCGCAGGACTCGTTTCAAAATTAGTGGATCCGAAAAAAGATGAACTGATAATGGATCTTTGTTCTGCTCCCGGAGGGAAGACATCACACATGTCAGAGCTCATGGGTAACGAAGGGAAGATCATTGCGGTTGAGAAATATCTGTCAAGAGTAGAAGTAATGAAAACGAATCTTGAGAGACTGGGAGTTACAAATGCGAAACTGATCCATGATAATATTTGTGAGCCGGCATCAAAGGAATTAACTGATACTTACATAGGAAAAGCAGATAAAGTGCTGGTTGATGTTCCCTGTTCAGGATTAGGTGTTTTGTCTAAAAAACCTGATATTAAATGGAAGAGGGAGCTTGAGGATATTTACAATCTGCAGAAATTACAGACAGAGATACTTGAGAATTCCGTAAAATATCTAAAACCCGACGGAGTGCTGATATACAGTACCTGTACAACTGAATCAGAGGAGAATATGGATATAGTGAATTTATTTTTAAAAAATCATCCGGAATTCATGATAGAAAATGCAGAAGCATTTGTGGATAAAAAAGCAGTGAACTCTGATGGTTGTGTGGAATTATTTCCGCATATTCACAATACAGACGGCGCTTTTTCTGTAAGGCTTAGACGTAAAAACTGATAAATATTTATTGCCCCTGAAATTTTTCATAAGCATCAATTATATCTTTAACAAGTTTATGTCTCACAACATCAGATTTTTCAAAATACAGGAATGATATATCATCTATATTCTGAAGTATTTGCTGGATCTGAACCAATCCCGACTGATCTCTTTTCGGAAGATCGATCTGAGTAACATCTCCGGTTATAATTGATTTTGAATTAGGACCCAGTCTTGTAAGAAACATTTTCATCTGAAGAGTAGTTGAATTCTGAGCTTCATCCAGAATCACAAATGCATTATTCAAAGTTCTTCCTCTCATATATGCAAGCGGTATCACCTCAATAATATTTTTCTCTATATAGCTTTCAAGTTTTTCCTTTGGAAGCATATCCTCTAGAGCATCATACAGCGGTCTAAGATACGGATCTATCTTTTCAGAAAGATCACCGGGAAGAAATCCCAGACTCTCACCAGCTTCAACAGCCGGTCTGGTCAGAACTATCTTACTGATTTCCTTATCCTTCAGAGCAGCGACAGCAAAAGCAACTGCAAGATATGTTTTACCTGTTCCCGCCGGTCCGATAGCAAACACAATATCATTATCCTTAACCAACCTGAAATACTCAGACTGATTCCGGGTGCGTGGTTTAATGAAATCATTTTTTCTTGACAGTATGACATCATTGATCTCATTAGGAGTGAATCCGAATTTTTGTTTTATGCTTTTTGATCTGTCGTCACTGGAATCAACGAGATCCAGTACAAGTTTTACATCTTTTTTTGTAATTTCGCCCTGTCTTTTCTGAAGAAAAATAAGTTCGTTGAATATTTTTTCGATCACTTTAATTTCTTCAGCTTCACCTTTCAGATAAATGTTTTCACCTCTCAGCACTATAGTGGAATTGAAACTGTCTTTTATGACATTAAGATTTTCTTCATTTACACCTGACAGATTAAGGAGATCAATACCATTGAGAGAAATTGTTTTATCAATAATGTTTACATTCATATATAAATTCTCAATAAATTAAAAACCCTTATACCTTTTCAGGTATAAGGGTTTATAAATATATATTAATAAACTACCACTAAGATAAATATTATTTACCGTCCGGTGGAGTTACTTTTTTCATTTCTGTATCGCCTTCAGTTTTTGTTTTTCTAACTTTTCTTGTTTTTCTGTAAGAGTTAGTTTTATCCATTGCTTCTTTTTTCTGAGCGTCAGTTAAAGCTGGGATTTTCAGAACCTGACCCGGATAAATAAGGTTTGGATTAGGAATTGTTTTAGCAACTTTCGGTGGTGCACTTACAACACCGTTTTTGTTAGCATCCCAGATTGCAGGCCATAATCTTGAATTGTTATAGATTTTGCTCATTCCTGCGATCTTTGAAAGGCAATCACCTTTTACTACAGTGTAACCTTCCATTTTTGGAGCTTTAGCTTTACATTCAGCAATCTTCTTTTTCAGACTGTTGTATCTGTCCCAGAATTCAGGAAGACACTTCATTCTTGCATTAAGACCAGCATCTGTAAGATATGCAAATTCATCTTTTTCAAATGCTTCTGCATCATCTGGTCCCTGGCAGGAACTGATTTTCTTTTCTGCTGCTGCTAATTTACTTTTGTACTCTTCGTACTGTGTTTTTGAACCAACTGCTGCCCAAACACCGTTTACTGCGTTGTTAGCATCATTAGTTCTTGTTTCTAAACCGAATTTTAAAAGCTCTATCTCTTCAGTAAGAGTTTTTAGCTGAGCTGTTAGATCTGTTTTCCTGGCTGTATACTCGTCCATTTGTGCCTGCCATGTATCTTCATCCATTTCCTCTTCGGATGACATGTCATCATCATCATCATCGTCTTGTGCAAATGCTGAGTTCGAGATTACTGCCAAGGAGAAAACCATCATAAATACAAATAATTTATGAAATTTCATTTTTAAAAGTCTCCTTTTGTTTTTTAAGTTTTAATAAAATTGTTTAAAAAAAAATTACATGAAAATTAAAGAATTACGGGCAGTTTCTTCTTATGCCTTCAGCAATTCCTTGCCATTCATTAACTTTTGCCTCTTGATCAGCAATTTGCTTCTGCAAGTTTGACTTTTCGTCATTCTTTGCATTTACCTGTGATTGAAGTGCGTCGACTTCAGCTTTCAGGTCATTTAGTTGTTGCATTTGCTCGTCACTTACTCCACCGCAACCGACCAGGAATGTAGATCCTGCGAAAGTTACAACTGTTAGTAAAATGAAAAACAAGTTTTTCATTCTTGCCATTTTTAAAACCTCCTGATTTTTGATTGGCATTTATAAATAGGGTTAATTAAAGTAGTTCAAAACTAATACAATTATATTGCTTTGTCAAGTCATATTCTAAAAAAATAGACACTTTTCTTTTTATTACGGTAAAAAAATGTAATAATTAAAAAAGTGTCTAAAAAATGAGACAGTAATTTGCGGATTCTATACCGCCAACATGCTAGTAAATGTTTTTATCGAAGAAATCACCGATCTTAAATCTTGCATTGATGAATGCGCTGATCACACCGAAATTATTTGAAGGGGTACTGCCCAATCTAAGTGATGGTCCTATTCCAAAAGATTTGTTAGCAAAGCCGGGCCATGGACTGTCTATATAAAGTTCTGTCAAGAGTTGAAAATCTCTGGGTCCCGGGAATGTTGCATCCATTCTGAAATCAAAAATAAAATCATCAATTTTCATTTCCCTTCCTACATATCCAAGATGATATTCACCAAATTGTTTAGCAAAATAAAATTTTGCTCTTGTTGAATTATAAAAAATTAAATTTGGTGTTCTTATCTCAAATCCAAAATGCTGACCTCTTACAATATTGTTTTTCATTGGTTCACCTGTTACCTCATTTAATACTATGATAGGAGGGTCGTTAATTCCATCCAGCGTATCAATGGTAGCAAAATATGAAACTCTTACCACAGGAATTTCCATAGCAAAATCAATTCCCAAATGAGGTGTGAACAGATTATTCCAGTTACCAAGCCATGAATTTGGGGATTCAATTTGCTGATTTGAACCTGAGGAATATTTCAGAACGAATTCTTTAACATGTGAGGTTACTGCCACATTAAAAACAGCAAAGTGAAGTCCTCCTGAAACAAAATCTGTTTCCATAGGACCGGAGTATGGTGTTCCGAATCCTACCGTTAATCCAACACCGGCACCATAGGCAAGTGGAATTCCCAAAGGATCACCACCGAAAGCCTGGACATAAGGATTTACGTAATAATCCATCGAACTGAGATTAAGATATTGATTGTCAAATGTAGTTCTAATATTCCAGTTGGCGGCTATTCTTTCGGGAATATAAGTAAACGGAGCCCATATCTTTGTCTCTTTGGGTCTTGGTACAGTCACAACATCACTAACTTCACCGCTCTTACAAAGGGTCCATCCGGTAAAAATATTTATCAGCGTAGCATCAAGATTTCTCTGCTGGCCACTACCAAAATCAACGAGTCTCTGATCGGAATTAAAATACACGCTTATAACCTCAGTAGTTGTTGTTCCGTCTTTAAGTAACTGAAGATTATTGTTACTATTAATATAATCCATTAATTCCCGCCCCTTAGGATCAAGTGAAAGATTACAACCCGGATTTATTTTAAAATCAGATTGCGCAAACCCTGAACTATTGAAACTTATAAAAGCTATAAATGCTAGGATAAATATATTGTAGATCTTTAAATTTTTGTATGTAGTGAGTAATTTAATATACATATTCAAGTTTGAGCTATTTTAAATAAATATTGTTCCCGATATTTTGGTATATAAAAAATTTTATTTTCTTTCGGAATTACTTTTCTTAATGCTGTTACCTGATTTTTCATATTCAAGCAGGAGTCTTTGAAAACTTTTATCCAGCTTATCAAAATTAAACTCCAATCCCAGTATATTAACAGTACCGGGGGTTTTTCTCAGATCAACTTCAATATCAACGGTTTCAGGGAAAGGGAAATTTTCATAATTTTGGGCGACATAACCTTCCCCGCTATTAGATTTAAATTGATCAAATTCATTTACATCGTCTTGTGAGCTACTTTCATTATTTCCAACTCTGTTTGGAGATTCCTTATCATAAGGCTCGAAATATCTCAAATAAACCGAACTATTCTTCCATTGATTAGCCGGTATCTCAACTTTTAATTTCTCTCTTGGGTTTTTGAAAAGTTCAGTTAAATAGTCCTGCAATTCTATTTCCTGAACCAGTGGTAAACCTGTAAGTCTGAAATATCTGTTCTCACCTTTAAAAACAACACTTGCTGTGGATGTGATCCTATAAGGAAGTTTATAAATTTTTCCATCAATTGGCAGAAATATAGTACCCTTTAAAGTGTTTTGTATTTTCGTATCATTTTCTGTTAAATAAAATCTAGCTGTATCTAAAGCTTCTTCACTTAGCGTAATAGTATCGGAATATTGCGAATCTAACATATCCAAACCCGCATCCTGAGAAAAACAGCTACCGGATAGAATTAGTAAAAATAATCCTGTGAATATACTACAAATATATTTTAATTTTCCTGACATTAATTTTTAATTTTCTTAGGTTTTTTCTTTTTAACTAGTGTATATTTTATGGTTGCCGACTGATCCGGTACAACAGTATCCGTCATTATAATTCCAATAGGAAATCTAATAATTTCACCTTTTTTCCATTTGTTTTTAATATCCTCACTCAGATTGTCAAGAAAAACGGATTTATTTTTAAATTTGATTTGGTAAGTAGAACTGTCAAGCTTTTCGACGTCAATATATTGCGCAGCTTCAGGAAGTGGTTCTACTTTTATCCAGTCCGGATTAACATCATCTGTAATTGTAACTCCATATATTGTCTTACCCATTCCATTATCCAAAAAAAGATTCTTCAATTGATTATTTTCGACAATAAGGTCAGCTCCGGACATTTGCATAAACGGAGAAGTCTTATATTCAAATATTTTGTTGGAATCAACCTGAATAAAAAAACCATTTAGAACATATGATTTACCATTTTCAATAAATTCAGAATAAAATTGCAAACTGTCAAATTGATTTGTATAAACTGAAAATGTATCCAGAGCCGGAAAATCATTTATATATGTACTCTCACCATTATAAAACCCGAAAATCTTTCCTTCATAAGCAAGATTATTTTTAAAAAAAGCTTTTGAATAATTTATAACCGGTGAAACTGCTAATATTGGATCTACTTTTGTTTCATTTTCATCATTCTGTGAAAAAACTTTTAAAGGGTTTAATAAAACAAATGAAATCAAAACAAAGCATAAAGCAATTAATCTGTTATTAAATTTAGAATTTTTATATGGCAAAATTGTCATTTTTCTTCTACACCTTTAAACTTAGTATTTATACCTGTCTTTTCATTAGACTTGTCATCAATTTTGTTAATCTGTCTGCTTGGCGTCTTTAATCTTTCAAGCTCTGCTATCCTGGCATTCTTCTTGTCGAGCTCCTCCTTAGAAACGAGTATATCTCCTTTCTGTACTTTAACATATTCAGAATCACTTGGAAGTATAGGTAATACTTCTTGCATTTTCGGATCATAAACCCCTAAATCTGTAGAGGGCAAATTAATTTTTGCGATTACCGTATCCCCTTCAGTATAAGGGATCACCGGAGTCAATGACAGATCTGTGCCTTTATAAAACAAAATAGCTATAGCTATAATATATAATGACTGAAAAATTAAAAACTTTGCGTCACGTTTTTTTCTGCTTAACATATTACTTTTTTAAATTTAAATTCTTACTGCTCAGGATTTCCCTGTAATCTTTAATATTTTATTCAATGTATCAATAAACTGAGGGTCATTCATACTGTCAACTGTTTCTTTCCATGCTCTAATGGTTTTATTCATTTCGTCAAGCTGATATTCTGTTGGTAAATTAACAAACTCAATTTTACCATCAGTAACCAAACTATTATCTTCAGATTTTCCATTCGTACTGTCATAATATTCCTGCACCTGCAACTCAAACTCATCAAATACAGATTCAAATAATTTTGCAGTTGCTAAAACGAACAAGGACTTGATTTCAAATGGCACTGCATACTTAAGAAAAATATCCTGGTTTTCAGTTCCAAGACCAATAGTAAAAAGTATAACGGCAGCACCTATTAAAGGCAACGCCGTACCAATACCATCAACTAACCCGCTGAATTTCTCTATTGTTTTTATAACTTCAGTCTCAGATGATTTTCTTTGCTGAATTTTTTTAGTTACTACTTTTATTGCCCAGATAAGAAAAAGTACAAATATGATATAAACAACAATTGGATAATACCATAGATTAATAGCAACAATTTCTTTGCTTACTACAACGCCTTTATTTGATATATTATTTAAAGCATTTTGATATATTGAGTCGAATATAAGTGAGATTAATATTACCAGAATTGATGGTACAGCGGCAATAAGTAAATCTTTCTTTGAAATTCCTTTAATCGTCAAATTTGATAACCTCCGTAAAAATTACTTTTTGATTTATGTTATACATTACTAATTTTAATATTAGTTTTTTCGTTTTTTAAAATTGTGAAAGAAAAATAATTAATTAAACTATAACAATCAAAGCATCTTACATTCTTTTTTTAATGTAAATTGTCAATAAACATATTCCCCTGCCATTTCCAGTCTGCCGTTTTCAAATTTCATTATCATCATCTCATGATTCGACCGGTTTTTTATAGTGTAATTTATGTGAACGGCTTTGAATCCGGTTACTTTCTGCATTGCATCATATATCTTTCCTCTTGTATTGTTTCCTTCACTGATCTGTTTTGCAACAAGCTTCATTGCATCATATCCCATATAATAATTTTTCTCTGCCGTTTCACTTTTACCTGAAAGATCTTTTTTTAATTCATCTTTTAAATAATAATCAGATTCAAAGTATAAACGGATTATATATTCTGAATTGTCATTAAGTATCATTTCATTGTTCCAGTCACTTGTTCCTATGACCGGTAAATTTATTCCCGCATTTCTTAATGCCGGAAGTATCAGATTTATTTTTTCCGGATTTGAGACCGGAATGTATATCGCTTCAGCAGCTCCGTAAATATAATTTCTGTTTGGATCAGGCTTCGTAATGCTGAATGTTTTTATTCCCGCAGAATCCACAACCCTGTCTGCCCTGCTTCCGAATATTTTATATATACTAACAATGTCACCGGATCCGACCAGTGAGTCTGTATTTGAAAAAACAAAATTCATGCTTCTGTATTTCTGAATCTGTTCAGCGCTCAGTTTTCCGAAATCTATGAACTTCTCTTTGCTGATCATTGCCGATTTCAATTCATTAAGTACTGAATCCAGATCTGATTCATCTACTTTAAAATACTGCGTTGAAAGTACACTTCCTCTTGCTTTCAGAACTTCAGATGTAAAGGCTCCGGCATACTTAATACCGTAAGTCTCTTCCGATAAGATCAAAAACCTGTTGAGATTCAATTCTCTGGTTGCATATCTGCCCATTAACTTACCCCTCGTCTCATATGTCGGATTCAGCTGAATTATATACTGATTGTCGGCTGCAAGAAAATTCTGTGTGGCAGTAGGTGTGATAAGTGGTATCTTGTGAAATGCCGGCGCGCCTGCATTGCTGCTGATCTCACTGCTGAATACCGGTCCTATTATTGCTTTAATATTTGTATCATTTCCCATCATATCTATAAGTTCAAGAACCCTTGCCGGGTCCCTTCTTGTGTCTTCTGTTTTGATAATAATGTTATTCAAAGTATCCGAAGAGTTGTACTCATCAAGAGCATCAGTTATGCCTTTTAGAATTTCTTCTCCTAAAACCCTGTCTTCCGGATTTTCAGAATTCTCCATCAAAGGCAAAATTACTCCTATACGGGTCTGACTGTATGTCTGATCAATGCAGCAAAAAAACAGTATCAGCAATATTGACGTGCTTAAAATTTTTATTCTCATGTTTTGTTTAGTATTGAGTATTGAGTATTGAGTATTGAGTA
>CALMST010000329.1 GCA_937872315.1 uncultured Ignavibacteria bacterium
AGGTTCAGAAGTAAAAGACTTCGTTGCAACTAAGAAAATGCTTCTAATAAAATAGAAGTTTAGTTTAAATTTAAAACAATAAAAAATCCATTCCCCTAAAGGAATGGATTTTTTTAAAATATAATTTCAAAAATTAAATCAGCTTTTTGTAATGTCTTTGTTATAAATAAACTGTGCGCCAAGCTCCCTGTCTATCCTGTCCCAGTCCTCATTTCTTCTCTGAGATGAAGGATATTCAAAATAAAATTCTTTGTCGTTTATGTTTGTGAAAACACCGATAAAATACTTTCCGTCATTGTTTTCGACTTTGAGTATATATCTTACACAGTTCATGTTAAAGATCTGATTTTGTATTTTTAATACCATTTTATTTTCCTCTTACCCGGTGTATTAATTATATTCACTTTCCCACTGGTTAAAAAAGTGAAATTAAAAAATCCTTTTAATTAAATGAATTGTTTTGGGGGAGAAAATTATTCTCTGTAGAGTAAAGCGTAATGTATCTTAGTGTGCAAATATAAGATATTTAAAATAATAAAAAAACTTACTTGTCAGGTAAGCGGAATTCCTGTTTGTCAAACCTGCAGAAATATTTTTTTTAAATTTATACGTCCTCTTACTATCCTTCCGAGACCCTCCGACAATCCTATAGCTTTCAATAAATCTAATTCATTACCCTCCTTTCCAAACCCTGCCTGGGTAGACTGAACAAAACAGCACGATCTCAAAAAATATTTTTAAAAAAATCAGTCTGTCGCTTTTTTACAATTCCTTTTACCGGAATATTTTTAAATTATGATCAGAAATTAATTTAAAAATAATCAATCATGATCACGAAATTAAAATTTTATTTATATCTGATAATAATATTTTTTCAGACATCAGTAGTTCTTTCACAATTACAGCCTGATCAGCAGGATAATATTGAATCGCTTAATGCATACCAAAATATTATAGAGCAGTGGGATAATTACTTTTATGAAAATTATATTTCTAAAGGAATTGATACAAAGGGTTCAGGCTACAAACAATTCATGAGGGAGAAGTTTGAATATGAAATGAACAAAACCATAAGCAATAACTTTACCGAACAGAGACGAATTGAAAAGTTCAGAGAGAGCAGACTCAAAATATTAAACAGCAGCGAAAAACAAATTTCATCTGAATGGATTAATCTCGGTCCCAATACAATTGATTCAATGGGAGGTAGAATGACTTCCCATGCTTTTGATCCGGTGGATCCGGAAATTATCTGGGCGGGATCAGCCTCCGGAGGAATCTGGAAAACGACTAACGGCGGGGACAGATGGGAATCAATGACTGACGATCTCCCGTCTATGATCATCTCTGACCTGGAAATCGATCCAAACGACAGGAATACTATACTGGCGGGAACAGGTAATGACAAATTCATGTCAATTGTGCTTGGTCCCGGGGTCGGTGTATTAAAATCAACAAATAATGGTGTGTCCTGGTATCAGACAGCATTCAATTTCCAAACCGGACAAAATGTCTCCGTCTCAAAAATAATCTGGAAACCCGGCAGTACGGACAGTATTTACATGGCTGCTAGTAACGGCATCTGGCTCTCAAAAGATAAGGGAGAAACATGGTCTGTGATTAAAAGCGGCAGAGCTTCTTCACTGGTGATCGATGAAACCTCACCAGAAAATCTATATGCCATCATGAGAGCTGACGGAGTTTACAGATCTTCTGACGGAGGTGTTACATGGTCTCTGCTGAATAACGGAATTATTGCCGGACCAAATATTGGATTCTCGGCAATTACTATTTCAAAATCAGATCCCGGAATTCTATATGTTTCACTATCCGATGTAAATGTTACTGCATCTCTCGGAGTTTACAAAACCACTGACCGGGGCAATTCCTGGAATCAGATCACAAATGCTCCTAATGCTTTATGCGCTCCCAATAATCCGTCGCTGTGCCAGGGATGGTATGTAAATCTGATTTCCGTTTCACCCCTGGATCCAAATCTTATATTTTACGGAGGCATTACTTTCTGGAGATCTTCAAACGGCGGTGCTAACTGGCTTCAGCTGGATGTCTATAATTCAGGAGCACCGAACTCAGCGGGAAAGACGTTTGTGGATCAGTGGGATATCGGGTATAACAAAACGGATCCGGAGATGATTTATTTATTTAATGACGGAGGAATTTTTAAAACTACTGATAACGGATTATACTGGAATAAGGCAAACAATAATCTTGTAACCGGACTTGTTTACAGGATTGCCAGTTCTCCGACTGATACAAATCTTATCATAGGCGGCTTTCAGGACATGGGCCTGCAAAAGCTTGATAACACAGGCGGGAATAAATTCTGGAAAAGATGGTCTGACAATGACGGCACGAATGTGATAATAGATCCGGATAATAACAGCATTTTTTACGGGGATTTTTTTCTTGGTACCCACAGGAAAAGTACAAACGCCGGCGCTACATGGCAGTCTAATTTTTCAATTAACAACGGTATTACAGAAAGCGGCGCTCTGATAGCTCCGCTCGTTATGCATCCTCAGAATTCATCAACACTTTATACTTCAAGCACTGCAAAGATATATAAAACCACTAACGGCGGAACCCTCTGGACACCTGTCGCAAATATTCCGAACGTGGTAACCATGGCTATTGATATAATTAACCCTGAAATTATATATGCCCATGCTTATGATTTTAATAACTGGGCATTCTGGAAATCTGTTAATGGCGGAGACAACTGGTCCCGGGTAACTTCTTCCTCCATTCCGGGATGGAGGGTTACTGATCTGGAATCTGACCCTGCCAATTCAGGTGTTGTATATGCTACAAGAAACAGCTCTTCGTTTAATCAGGATCACATAAAAAGATCAACTGATTTCGGAGAGACCTGGACAAACATAACGGGAAATCTTCCTGACATTTTTGTTTATGCAATTACAGTCAGTCCTGTAAACAATCAGCACATTTATCTTGCAACAGATCTTGGAGTGTATGCTTCCACATCCGGAGGTTCGGACTGGTTTCCTTTTAATGATGGCCTTCCGATAGTAAGGACTTATGATATTCATTACCATCCGCTTGACAGAACAGTCAGGATAGCAACCATCGGAAGAGGAGTCTGGAAAGCCAAAGCAATTGATAATACTGTCGGCATTGCAAATGCACCAAACACCTTACCGGGAGATTTTAAGCTTTACCAGAATTATCCGAATCCCTTTAATCCGTCAACAAAAATTAAATATGATATTCTGAAGAAGAGTAAAATAAAAATTGAAATATATGATATGTCCGGTCAGAAGATCCGGACTTTGACAAATGAAATAAAAGAATCAGGTTCATATGAAACACAGTGGGATCCAAATGAAAATTCTTTTGATCTGTCGTCAGGTGTATATTATCTGAGATTGACAGCAAACAATTATTCCCGGACAATTAAAATGACTTATCTCAAATAGATTTGATAACCACGAAGCCATAAAGACACAAAGATAAGAGAAGATAAATCTTTTTTGTCTAGAGCCTTTGTGGTAAAAAGACTTTGAACCCTAGAGACTTTGAGGCTTACTGAATAGAATAAAAGCAACTTCATACTTATATTGACGTAAAGTTCCAAAGCGATTCAAAATATAATATGAGGTTAAAAGTAAAACACCCCTTACTAAAGGATCATATAGAAAAGGTATCGATCCTGAGATCCCAGATTCAGAGTGATAAGCAATACTCTGTGCTTCCGGACGGTATGACAGAGCTTATAATTAATACCGGTAATCCATATGATAGAACAGCAGGAAATGAAATAAAAAGTATCAGGATCAAAGGAAGCCATTTCGTGGGAATTAAAAGCAGACACTGCATCGTAAAGCCAGACAGAATTATGAATACACTGAATATCCGCTTTAAACCCGGAGCAGCAAGCCTGTTTACAAGATCTGAAGCAGATGAAACCAGGGACAGAATAGTGGATGCTGAGTTAATTTTCGGAAAAGAGATTCGCAAACTTGAGTCGGAATTTTTCAGTGAACAGGATCCGGATATGCTCCTGAGTAAAGTAGAACAATTTCTCCTGTCAAAACTCAGGAAAGATGAAAAAGCTGTCATGATCTTAAAGCAGGCAAGATCGGTTTATAAAACTTCAGGTTATGATCATCAAATGTTTAATGTAAAAATCTCAGATCTGAATACAGGAAATATCAGCAGTAAAAGTCTTGAAAGAATATATAGGCAATATATCGGACTTACTCCCAAACAGTTCATAAATGTTGTAAGATTCAATTACTCAACAAAATTATTATTTAAAGACAATTCAAATCTGACAGACATCGGATACAGATCGGGATATTTTGATCAGTCACATTTCATACATTCATTTAAGAAATTTTCAGGAAGATCTCCGGGAAACTATGATTTCTATTCAAGTAAAACCAATCTTGTTAATCAGATCATTATAAATGCTCAGTTCGGATTACCTCAGGAAGGCTTATAACGCTGAAAAATCTGTGCACTGCTGATTTATCTTCAAATAAAATATTATAATTTTCAAGAAATTTTAACAGCCTTTTTACCTGCTTCCCAAGCCCAGACTGGGAAGGCAGATCATATTAGCTTAACATACTGCAAAAGTCCCCAGACTTTCCGAAAACTTATTTACTACTACAACTTCAAACTAAAGATTCAATATCAATTGCACAAACACAAAGCCTGATCATTTTTTCTTTGCTCCAGCCTTCAGATTGCGGCTATGTCTTCAGCATTTCACTGAAATTTTTAAGCATATATTCCCTTGCGGGTTCGTATTCATTCGGGATCTCACCTTCAAGTATAGCTTCCTCTATCTTATGCTTTATTATACCTACCTGCCTGCCGGGCTCAATTCCAAAAACTTTCATGATCTCTTCCCCTCTTACAGGTGACTGAAAATTCCTTAAATGATCCTTTTCCTGCACTTCAATGATCTTTTTCTCAACGATCTCATAATTTTCAAGATATTTCTTTACAAGTTCAGGATTCTTGGATGTGATATCTGCCCTGCAGAGTTTTAAAAGATCTACAAGCTCTTCTCCCGCATCAGCAGCAAGTCTCCTCACCGCAGAATCCTTAACTACATTTTTTGAGATCGGTATCGGCCTTAGATGCAGCCTGACAAGCTTTTCCACATATTCGAGTCTGTGCATCGGCAGTTTCATTCTTCTGAAGATCTTCTTCATCATCCTTGCCCCCAGTTCCTCATGTCCGTGAAAAGTCCATCCTATTCCCTCTATAAACTTCTTGGTCTTTGGTTTTGCAATGTCATGCACAAGAGCTGTAAATCTCAGCCATACATCATCTGTGGTTTTGCAAATATTATCAACTACCATCATGGTATGATAAAATACATTCTTATGATGAAAATCCTTTCGCTGATCCACACCGTCCAGCAACGAGATCTCAGGAAATACCACTTCCATTACACCAGATTTGTGAAGTAGTTCGAGTCCGATGGATGGTTTGTCAGTCATGAGAATCTGAAGAAATTCATTTGAAATCCGTTCCTGTGAAACCACTTCATTGCCAATGAGCCTTTCCTTCATTTTACCCAAAGCCTCAAAAGTCTTTTCTTCAATACTGAAATTCAGTTTCGATGCAAAACGAATGGCTCTCATTATCCTCAGCGGGTCATCTTCAAAAGTCTTTAAAGGATCAAGCGGTGTTCTGATTATTTTATTTTTAATATCCTCAATTCCGTTGAATTCATCATGTACATCACCGTATGTTTTTTTATTAATGCTTACGGCGAGAGCATTTATGGTAAAGTCTCTCCTAGAAAGATCTTCTTTAAGCGTACCGGGTTCTACTTCCGGTTTTCTGGAATTCTTCTGATAACTCTCTTTTCGGGAAGTCGCAAATTCCAGTTTTACATCGTCAAGATTCAATAACGCAGTCTCAAAATTTCTGTAAACCGAATCAAGATCCGTATCAAATTCTTTTGCGACGGTCTCAGCAAATTTTATCCCGTCACCCGTTACCATAATATCAATATCAAATCCTTTTCTTCCCAATAAATGATCCCTTACATAGCCGCCGACCAGATAGGCGTTATACCCTTCCCTGTCAGCTATTTCACCGATTTTATTTAATAAATTATTTTTTAACTGGATTTTCATTTTAATTTTATAATGAGATCATAAATTTCATAATTACAATTAATGCTCAAAGAATTATGGTTTCGATCGAGATGGATTCGCCTTTCTGATTTTCTGCCGGAACGCTTATGATGTTATATTTTCTCAGATGATCATCGGTGATAGGACATACCGCTGCAGAACTGTTTAAATAAGTTACACCTTTTATATTGTATATCTGATTTATATGTGAATGCCCGTGTAGAACGAGATTGATTTTATTTTTTTTAAAAAAAGTAGTCAGCTTTTTTTTATCGTATATTTTCATCTTCCAGTCTATTGATTTCAGCCATAAATTATGCAATGGATATCCTTCATCGTCGTCAAGATCATTAAAATAATGATGGATCAGAATAATCTTATATTTATCCTTGGTCTCAACTGAATTTAACATATCCTTAACTTCACTTAATGCTTTCCTGCCAACTCTTCCGTTCGAACCCTCAACATTCTTATCCTGTGACCACTTGTCAACAGAATTTATTCCGATCAGAGCTATATTCCCAAGTATCTTCATATATGGGAATGAACTGTTTTCGGGAAATGATTCCCGGAAAGCATTTACAAACAATTCCTCATTTTCCCTGTAAACAACTTTCTTGCAAATTGTAGGGAATGTAAAAAAATTCATTCCCTGCGGAGCTCCTCCGAAAATGTCATGATTGCCGGGAATGACACTCAGCTTATTACTTTTAAGTAACTCAAAATGCGAAATTATCTCCCTTAAATACTGAAAACTTTCTTCATCAGGATTGTCAACAAGATCACCAGTAATAATGATATGATCGCATTCCCTTCCCTGAATGTCTTTGAGTAATTCTACAAGCTTTTCACCAAACTTATTTTTATCATCATAGCTGAGATGAATGTCTGAAATGTGCGCGATTTTATACATGTCACAATATTTTTTTATTAATCAGAAAAATTATAAACTTCCGGATTCTATCATACTTACAATTTCATTGGCGACTTCAAGCGCCTGCAATCCGTCTTCGAGCGTTACTATTGGCTCATCATTTTTTATAATGGCATCAATGAATTTATTGACCTCATATTTCATAGAATTCACTTCAATTACAGGTGGACGTTCATAGAATATCTTTACATTCTTATTACCCTGCTCAAACTCTGTAAGAGCAATACTGTTCTCACCGGTTCCTTCGCCAAGTCTGAATACTTCCGAACTGTTCTGAAGAAAATCAATTGATATGTAAGCTGACTTCTGAAAAAGTCTCATCTTCCGCATCTTGTTCATTGATATTCTTGAGGCTGTGATATTTGCCACACATCCGTTCTCAAACTGAAGTCTGGCATTTGCAATGTCAATCTTATCAGTAATGATAGCTACTCCGTTTGCATCGATCTTTTTTACTTTTGATTTTACTAAGTTAAGAATAATGTCAATGTCATGGATCATCAGATCCTGGATCACCGAAACATCCGTTCCGCGCGGATTAAATTGAGACAATCTGTGTGTCTCAATGAACATAGGTGCAAGTTTGTAATTATCAAGAGCAAGGATAGCCGGATTAAATCTTTCTATGTGCCCTATCTGAACTTTCAGATTTTTATCTTTAACCAATGACAGAAGTTTTTTAGCCTCTTCTGTAGTATCGCAAACCGGTTTTTCAATGAAAGTATTAATTCCGGCACTGATCGTTTTCGATGCGAGATCGAAATGCGTAGATGTTGGCGTCACAATAATTGCCATATCAATTTTCGCAATAAGCTCTTCCGGAGATCTGTTAATCTGAAATTTATTCTCCGATGAAACAGATTCATTGTTTTCTTTATTGGAATCATAAATTCCGGCGATCTCAATATCGTCTCTTTCTGAACAGATCTCTTTCAGAACTTTCAGATGTATCTTTCCAAGATGACCCAGACCGAATATTCCTGCTCTTAATTTATTCATTTTTTTAATTGGTTGACGGTTCAGCGTGAATTATTACATTTGTTAATTTAGGGTTTTGCTCTTTTAATTTCAAAAAGATCCTGCTTTCAAGAACGGTAACAATATCATGCACTTCATCAAATGAATGAATGCTGTTAAACAGGCAATTAAGGGAAATCCTTATCTTTCCGTTTGTGCTTATTACCTGAATATCACTGCTTGAGATCACATCACTGCATTCCGATAAAATGTTTTTTACATTCCTAACAATTTCATTCGAATCTTCCGTAATATCCCTTGTATCAAACAAGATCTCGCTTGGCTCATCTATATGTATCTTCAGATGTGAAATTATATCGATCTCGTTTTTTATTTTATCTTCAATTTCAGTGATCATTTCATGCGCCTTTGTCAGATCATTTGTATTGTCAATTTCTATATGCAATTCGGAATAGATCTCATTGTTTATTTTATGCGAAAATATATCATGACATTTTAATCCCGATTCGTTTACAACCATTCTGATCTTATCATTGATAGTTTCATTTTTTGTTTCTACAGGTTCCGAATGAATAACCACATCCGCATTATCTATCATGCCGTATATTTTTTTCTCAACATTATCCATTATATCATGCACCTGTGAAAACGGAACCAGTCTGCTGATCTGAATGACCATGTCTATATAGATCTTTGAACCAGAACCTCTTATCCGGCAGCTTTTAATGCCTTCCACTCCTTCTATCAGAAGCGTTTCATATTTTACCTTCTCGTGTATTCCTGCCGGTACTCTGTCCATCAGAGCATCAATTGCCTTCCTCGATAATTTGAATCCGAGGAAAATAATTATACCGGTAACTGCTAACGCTGCAATAGTATCTGCGATCTTGCTGATATCAAGATAGATCATCAGTAAACCGATGATCACTATACCCGAACTCAGAATGTCGGACGTAAAATGTAATGCATCAGCTTCAAGCGCATTTGATCTTGTTTCCTTTGCAACTCTCCTGAGAATTTTTGATCTCCATATATCTATGACAATCGAAATTACAAGCGCAAGTATAATCCAGATATTAACTTTGACCTCAACATCCTTGTTAATAAACAACCTGTTGATCGCCTCATATATGATGTAGGAACTGGTAAGAAACAGTATCAGCACCTGAAACAAGGCTGAAAAATTTTCTATCTTTTCATGACCGTAATTATGATCCTCATCCGGAGGGCGGGAAGAATATTTTATTGAAATGATAGTAACCAGACATACAAAAATATCGATCCCTGAGTTAAAAACTTCGGAAAGCACACCAAGACTTCCGCTGAAATAAGCAGCAAGCAATTTGATTACTGTGATTACAACCGCCGCATATAATGAATTTAATGCAACCCTGATCTTCAGTTTAGAAATATTTTCAGAAGTATCTTTCAGATTATTCTTAATAAATTTTTTTGGTGTAATTTATGATCAGCAAAAAAAAACATACAGTACCTTAACCGGTCAGTCTTTAAGTCTCTGAGTCATATATACCCCTATCATTGTAAGACTTGCGCCAAAAATAAAAAAATAAGATAAATTTTCTTTTAATAATAACCAAGAAAAAATAATAGTAACTATCGGAGACGTATTTGTTAGTGTAGTCAGAGTGCTTGACTTAATTATCTTCTGAGAATAACTGTATAAAAAATAACTTCCAAAAGCCACCAGTATCGTCAGATGTATGTATCCCAGGATCACTAAAAAATTTACTTTTTCAAAGTTAAGATTTTTCACGTCAAACAGGAAAACCGGAATGTATAAAACTATTCCTATTATGAATGAAACTGTCTGTGTTTTAAGCGCACCGTATTTGAAAACCATTTTCTGGCTCAATGCCAGATATGCCGACCAGGAAGCTACCGCTAAAAATAACAGAGTATCGCCTAATAAATAATTTATCCCCTCGACTTTTGGTGCGGTAAGATTCTCATAAAATATGACCATTATCCCGATTATTGTAAGAGAAATGGTAAGCAATTTTTTTAAATTGAATTCCTCGTTCTTAAGCCTGATCGAGATCATATAAATAATAAGCGGAGTGCAGGCATACATGACTCCTGAATGTGATGCTACCGAGAACTTAATTCCGATGAGAAAGCAAAACTGATTGATTGGTATTACCAGCGCGCCGAGTAATAAAAAAAGCCTGTAATCTTTATTTTCAATCTTAAAACTTTCTTTTCTGTAAACACATACCAGTATCAGCAGTATTGCCGCTACTCCGAATCTCAGAAAAGCCAGTGATAATGGCGAAATAGCAGCTACCACATATTTAGCTGCTATAGGCGTGAAAGCCGCAGTGAAAGTTAAAAAAAATACCAGTAAAAATTTTCTCATTCCTTCACTGCAAGATTAAGTTACGTTATAAAATTAATTACTAAGCTTTTACTTCTTTCTTTTTTGCAAGTGAAGCTTTGATCTTCTCTTTCCTGATCCTGGCTTTCTTTCTGTGCTTCGAAATTACCTTTAGTTTAGGTTTGTTCATTTTTTGGTTTAATTAATTAATGTTTATTATTATTTGTTTTAAAAATTACCTCTCGCTTTAAAACTTATTTAAAAACTTTACATACTTTACAAACTTTATAATATTTGTTAAGCGATCGTTACAGTCTCATCAAGATAAACATCCTGAATAGTATTAAGCAATTCAACGCCATCTTTCATTGGTTTCTGAAATGCCTTCCTGCCTGAGATAAGTCCCATACCGCCTGCTCTTTTGTTAATAACCGCAGTCTTAACCGCTTCCTGCATATCGGATTCACTTTTACCAGTTGATGCTCCGCCCGAATTGATCAGGCCGCATCTTCCCATATAACAATTTGCGATCTGATATCTTGTCAGATCGATCGGATTGTCAGTTGTAAGTTTTTCATAAACATCCTTATGAGTCTTTCCGAATTTTAATGCATTGTATCCTCCGTTATTTTCCGGAAGCTTCTGCTTGATGATATCCGCTTCTATTGTTACTCCGAGATGATTTGCCTGCCCTGTAAGATCTGCGGAAGTATGATAATCTTTATCACCCTTAACATTGAAAGCGGAATTTCTCAGATAACACCATAAGATAGTTACGAGTCCGAGATCATGTGCATATGAAAAAGCTTCTGAAACTTCCTGCAACTGTCTTGCTGATTCATCCGAACCGAAATATATTGTAGCACCAACTGCTACTGCGCCCATGTCAAATGCCTGATCTATATTTGCGAATAATATCTGATCATATTTATTCGGGTATGATAAGAACTCATTATGATTGAATTTCATTATGAACGGGATCTTGTGAGCATACTTTCTTGATACAGAACCAAGTACTCCTAGAGTCGAAGCAACTGCGTTACAGCCTCCTTCTATTGCAAGCCTGACTATATTCTCAGGATCAAAATAAACGGGATTTGGCGCAAACGATGCGCCGGCTGAGTGTTCTATTCCCTGATCTACCGGAAGTATGGAAACATAACCAGTTCCGCCAAGCCTGCCGTGATCAAAAATTGTCTGCATGTTTCTCAGAACATTCGGACTTCTGTCTGATGATGCCCATACTCTGTCTATAAAATCTTTTCCGGGTAAATGAAGCATGTCTTTTGGAATCGTTTTGCTCTCATGAGTTAAAAGCGATTCATTATCTTTTCCTAAAATTGATTTGATTTTTTCTGTCATAAAAGTTTTGAGTATATTTATTTAATTAATATTTGAAACATTTATTTTAACTTTATTTTCCGGATCAGAACCTTCCAGAAAATATTCTTTTTCAATATCAAGATTCACACTCCTGATAAAACCCAGTCCGGTATTCTTTTTATCATAAGTTACCGCGCTGGATACAAACCCTGCTTCCTTATTATCTTCTGTAAGAAATATCTTATCATTTCTTCTGAACGCTTGTTCTGAATCTATTCTGATCATTCTTTTTGGAAGCTTTCCCTGAGAATCGAGTCTTGCAATTACTTCCTGCCCGATATAGCAGCCTTTATTAAATGAAATATATTTTTCAAGCCCGCATTCCATTGGGTTTACATTATCATTGAACTCATTCTCCCCTTCCGGAATACCTGCTTCTATCCTGTTGAATTCATATTCCTGGCAAGTTTGTTCGGTCATATCTTTTAATAGTTCACGATACCCGGTTATACTTTCCTCTTTACAAACAATGTTAATTGTATTTATTTTGAATTCATCCTGATATAAAAATCCATTCTCATTTAGTTTGTAAATTTTATTCAATTCAGATTTTATACCGAATAATTTTTCAGATATTGAAAAAACATCTCCTGATATTACAATATGGAAATACTTAGATTCCGGAATCCCGAGAGCAACATCGTCCATTATGATGAATTTATCAAGATGTGATTTTACTTTTTCCTGATAAATATCCGAAGTAAGAATGAATTTGTTTTCTATAAGATTAAAGATATTTATAAGGTCAATTATTCTTCCTTTATCAGTTGTCAGAACAGTTTTCCGGTATTCATTTTCCGGAAATTTCCTGAGGTCATTGGTTGACATCCTGTTTATAAAATCTATCAGATCATTTCCTGATGCGTTGATAAAACCTGTTCTCTTTATAAAATATTTATCGGGCAAGTAAACTAAAAAAATTTTGAAAAAATAATATATAAACTCAAAGAAACTGTTAAAACAGTTGCACCTGCTATTAAAAGGAAAACAATGATATCAATAATTTTTTTTGACTGATCATTTTTATTCCCGCCGCTTGCCGGAGCATCCCTGTCTACCGGAAAATGATTATTCTGATCTCCTGAATATGATTCCATAGTTTATTTTACAAATATAATGAAATATGATGTGAGTTTAAATGAAATAGTTTGGATTTTGGGAGGATTTGCAATTTTATAACATCGTATCAATAGTATGAGCATACTGAGCGGATACAGTATTGTGGCAAAATTTAAAATACCCTTTCAGATTTCCAAGGAATGTTAACCGGTGTAAAGATGAATCTGCTCTTCTTTTCATTAAAACGTTTTGGACTGATGAGGACAGGATATCTGATTTAATTTACTGAAGGATCATCGGGAAATGTTGATATCACCGTAAATTCATTACCCATACTTTTAAGAACCGTACTCCATAGTTTTGAATCCTCCTCATCAAATATCATTTCTGATGTCGGAGTATTCACATACCATGATTTTATTTTCATCTCATTATCCAGCTGCCCGGGTCCCCAGCCTGAATATCCGAGATAAAACTTAATGTCATCCGGGTCAATACTTCCTGTCTCTATCAGAATTTTAAGTTTCTCAAAATTACCATTCCAGTAAAGTCCTTCTGATATCTCATAACTGTCATCCTCAAAATAATTTTTTCTGCTGATAAAATTTAATGAATCTCTCTGAACCGGACCCCCAAGATATATTTTGGCATCAAACTCGGGAAAATCTTCTATGATCTCATTGAGTTTAAGATCCGTGGGTTTGTTAAGTATGAATCCGACAGAACCATCTTCATTATGCTCTGTAAGTAGAATAACGCTTCTCTTAAAAATATCTCCGAGCATTGGAGCTGAGATAAGTAATTTGCCCTTTCCGGGAACTTTGAAATTGCTCATTTAATAATAATTTTATAAATATTGAAGGTATAATTCCGATTTAGCTATCCGGCACATATCAACATGGTCTTTTACACATCAGGAAATAATCTACTTTGTCAGAATATATAATCTGAGATAATTAGGGCTAATTCGAAATAAAAGAATTACAGATCAATTGCTGTTGATCCTATTAGGTCAACTAAAGTAATTTTAAATAATTTATTTTAATATTATCATTTTTCTCGTTTGTGAAAAATTCCCGCCTGCATCTTCGGAATATAATTTATAAAAATATATACCTGCCGCTATGTCAGTTGCATCAAAATCAGCTTCATAGGTTCCTGATGAAAATTTTCCGTTTAAAATTTCTGATACGAGCTTGCCTGAAGAATTAAATACAGAAAGTTTTAAATTTGCTGAACCCGATCTGCCGGAAGCCATTACATCAAATTTAATTTTAGTATCTGGATTAAAGGGATTCGGATAATTCTGATACAGATAATATTTATCAGGAACCGCTGAAGAAATATTATATACCGATACGGGTTTGCCAATTAGATTGTATAATGAATTTTCCAGAAGTTTTAATGCAGCACTGTTATCAGCGAAAGATGAATATGTCACAAAATAATTTATTACCTGAGGATTATTGACATTTGGAGCAACAAGAATTCCAACTTTGCCCGGATACAATGATGATCCGTAAAACAGTTCTGAAAAATCATTCTTTGTGCAAACATCCTGATTATAAATACCGGTATAATTAATATTAATTGTTGCAGGGAGAACATTGGGCTCAGTTGCGAGCGGTGAAAAAGTATGTGTTTCTGAAAGATCAAGAGCGCCACCGTCATCTGCAATCCAGTTATCAATCTTTATTACCTTTGTCATAAATCCGAGATATCCCGGAAATATTGCGGCAATGTACCCGTTATTGCCTCCTTCGATCAGAACTTTACCGATGTTTTCAGTAATATACGTCTGAAGGGCAAGCCGCAGACCGGAATTCTGACAGGCAAAGGGATAATTACCGGTTGATAATACAACAAGTCCGTATAATTCAATCTTTTCTATTGTTATATTTTCGGGACCTGTAATATCAGCGCTGTATCCAAGCTTAAGAATATCATTATAAAACAAACTTTCTCCTGATGTTCCGTCTTCTTTTATAAATAAAATTTCTGTAACAGGATTATTTCCGGAAGAATTGATATTAGAATGCGCAAAAAGATTTGCAGATATAAAAAAGATTATGATACAAAAATAAAATTTCATGACTGCATTTTTTTTTAAAATAATAATTTTATAGTGTAAAACAAATATATTCGTAACTCCAAAATTTATCAGAATATATCCTTTAATCGAAAAAATCAAAAAATTTTTAAATTCAAAAAAGAAATATAAATCACTATTTTCTGATAAAAGCAAAAAATGGCAAATCAATTTTCATTCGACATTGTTTCAGAAGTGGATTATCAGGAAGTGGATAATGCTATTAATCAGGCATTGAAGGAGATCCTTCAAAGATATGACTTCAAGGGAAGCAAAAGTGACATCACACTTAATAAAAAAGAGCATACCATAAATACAGCATCCGATAATGATTACAAACTTAAATCTGTAATAGACATACTGCAGAATAAGATGATCAAAAGAGGTATCTCAATAAAAGCGCTGAAGTATGGCAACATAGAGCCTGCTTCGGGCAATACCGTGAGGCAGGAAATAAAATTGCAGCAGGGAATTGAAAAAGAAGATGCTAAAAAAGTTGTAAAGATGATAAAAGACAGTAAACTTAAAGTACAGGCATCAATTCAGGATGAACAAGTAAGAGTTACTGGTAAAGATAAAGATGACCTGCAGAATGTAATGAAACTATTAAAGGATTCTGAACTTGATTTTGCTTTTCAGTTTACAAATTACAGATAGTAACTGAGTGTGACAAGTATGTCAAGTGTGCAGGCATTTAAATTTTGAGATAATTTAAAAAATTAAAAATTTTATTACGCATCAGTCAGTTGAATTTTTTACCGCCGGAAAAAATGATTTTCCGGTTTAATCAACTATACTGTATTATTTTTAATTTATTAAATTGTTACTTTATTACATGATAAGATAATGTAAAGCCGGCAATTTTTCCTTTCCCTTCTATTTGATATTTTAAAAAAAGAAAAAAATTTAGACCAGAGAATATCATGATTTCATTCTATAGCTTAATTTAATCAATTCTAACAATTTTAACCTAATACTTAATACCTAATACTTAATACTTAATACCTAATACTTAATACTTAACACCTAAAAAAAAAGCCGTCCTGAATATACAGAACGGCTTTTAACTTTTAATCGAC
>CALMST010000330.1 GCA_937872315.1 uncultured Ignavibacteria bacterium
GTTACTTACTATAATAAACGAAATGAGGTGACAGTTTTTGAGATTTATATTCAGCAGGGTTTTATAATATTCAATAAAAACTCTGCTGAATTAAATATTGATCATTTCTTCCGGTTATACGGCGGCTGATTAGTCGGCTTCAATGAAACATTCAGTTCCTGAGCCTTACTCCTCACAGCATCTTCGGTTCTTCCAAGCTTAAACCCTATCACACGGGTCGGAGTATTCTGATTCGCCAGATTCTTCAGATTTTTTTCATCTGCACTGGACCACTGTTTACCGGAATTCCTTGTTGACTTTGACATTTTTTACCTCCTTTCGTTCTATTATATTTAAAAATTACTTGTAAAAACAAATTGAAGACCATATCTTTGCACATACTAAAAAAACCAGAAATTAATTAAATGGGATTATCCCATTTGCTGTAGACTCGGCATTTTAATTTCTATTTTATTCGCAGACTGAATAGCGCTAACTATTCAGTCTGTTTTTATTATAATATTATTCAATTTTATATTTCTTCATTATTAATCTATATCCTTAAAATTTATGAGTAAAATTATAAGAATTGTTTTTTAAATGCAAACGTTTTTAAAAAATTTCACTATTGACTATATAATATTTTTAGCAGTAAAAAAAATATTCAAATCAAAAGCATACTTCTGATAGCTTATATCATCTTTTCCTTCTTCATTTTCAATCCATCCTTTTTCAAAATGGCTTTGCTCAATAATGTCTTTTGTTTTATTATATTTTAAATTATCATAGACATAATTCAGTATCAATATTTCTGTTTTGTTAAACAGTTTTTTATCAAATTCTTTTGCGGGAACAAACTGCTCAAATGACTTACCATCAATAGTTACTTCCTTTGTCCTGATAATATCAGTCTCCCATAATTTAAAGAAAAGGCTTTTGTAATCGTCCGGCACCGGACCCCTTTCAATAGCGCTGTACGGATAGCCTGACATGGAATACCCGGTATTTCTATAACATATAAAATCAGAGTAAAAGAGATATTTATTCAACCGGGTTGTAAATGTTCTTCCATCATTTATAAAAAACAAAACCATATTGGCAAACTTATCAAAATTTCTTTTTACATATCCGGTATATTGAGAGATCTCATCCGAGTTGATCTTAAGATATTTCTCAATTTGAAATATGAAATCTTCCTTTTTAAGTTTATCAGTAATATCTTTTAACTTTCCAAGTTCTGCATCACTCAACTGTTTTGAATTTAAAGCTATTTCATAAAATTGTTTCGGATCTTTAGCAATATTAAGCAGGGTGGAGTTTGATTTATTCGGAATGTCACCTTTTTCATAACTCTTATAAATATTAGGTCCGAAACCAAGTACTGAAGACATTTTCAGAGATGAGAGTCCGTATTTTTCACGGAACTCTTTGATCTGTTCAGGGAAAAGGATATTATTCTTTTCCCTGTATTGATTATATAACTGCCTCAAAACGATATCACCTGTTTCTGAAGTGGAAAATTCTTTTCCGGTAATTTCACATTTATAAAAAAGATCATAAACTTCAAATTCCTCTTTCCGGAAAGACATCTTTTTAAGTTTCCTTTTTAAAACCGCATTTCCGTCTGCGAAGGGACTGTCTATTACTTTTTCCATAATTATTTTTTAAACTTATATTTAATTCTATGTTCGGCAAAATGAAAAGATATGCATATGACAGGTTTATTCAATTGTCCGTAATTCAGTTTTATGTAAATCTCTTTACCTTTTATTTCAATCCCAAACTCCCAGTATTCATTTCCATATTGGGAATCTTTAACAGGACCTTTCAGATAATTTTCAACCTTTAAATGTAAGATATACTTTTTGCAATCCGACTGAAAGATCTCAAGCTCAGCCATTGTTTTTTGATTTTTCTCCCTTTCTACAAAAATCAGATCATAAACCTTTATCTTTTCTTTTAAGTCAATAAGAAAATTTTCTACTTCATATTCGGCTATCATTCATAAAGTGGTTATTTGATTTTTAAATATTAAAACCATACAAAGTTAGTACATACAACATTAAATAACAACTATAAAGTTAAGCAAGTTCATACTATAATGCATTTCAGCTCTATCTTCACCTATTATGTTAAATATTGTTCACTTTATAGTTTGTATTTTATTAAATAAAGGATTTTAATCTTTAGTTTTTCGCTATTGCTTTTCCTGAAAATTTGCAACCTACTTCTTCAAAGATAAACATTATTAAATAACTAACTTTCGGACCACCAACACCAAACGCCTCTTCAACCGAAAGATCTCCTTTCATAAATACTACCCGACAATAATTACACATAGGTTGACTCTCCGAAGTCTTCAATACCATAAAAATTTTCATTTCATAAATCTCCACGGCATTCTAAATTACATAAAAGATAGCTGAACCTGCCTTAAGTCTTAGGAAATAAACATTAAACCAATTCTTTTATGAAAATGAGAATTGTACTTCTGCTTGCATTCACTGTTCTGATCAACTCTGCGCTGTTCTGCCAGACCGGCTGGTACTGGCAAAATCCGACCCCGCCTGCTGTTTTTCTTAATACTGTTTTTTTCTGCAATGAGAATACCGGATATGCCGCGGGTGAGTTGAGTTCTATTTTCAAGACAACTGACGGTGGAAATACATGGAATTTCCAGTATAATGATAATTCAAATAACTTTTACGGAATGTATTTTACTTCGGTATCAACAGGATGGATAGTTGGTAACTGGGGAACTGTCATAAAAACTACAAACGGCGGACTGAACTGGATCACGCAGACAAGCAATACATCCAGGCATTTACAGGCAGTATACTTTCCCGGCACTGATACGGGATATGCTGTCGCGTTTGGAGGTACCATCATTAAAACAACAAATGCAGGGACGAACTGGGAGCTGCAAACCAGTAATACTACCAATCCTCTCTATTCTGTTTATTTTGTGTCATCTCTCACCGGATGGGCTGCAGGCGCCTACGGGGAAATTGTGCATACCACCAATGGCGGACTGAACTGGTACTCACAGTATACCGGCGAATATAACCATTTATATTCGATCTTTTTTCCGGACCCCTCTACAGGGTGGGCTGTCGGCAGATTTTATGTGATCTATAAAACCACCAACGAGGGAGCTAACTGGATCATCCAGCACGACAGTAATTCCAGTTCAGGCTATAGCCAGGTATATTTTAAAGATCCAAGCACGGGATGGATCCTGGGTAATTCGAAGATCATCAAGACAACCGACGGCGGATCTTCCTGGAAGCACTATCAGTTCGGAAGTTCTTATGGTATCAGCGCTGTATCTTTCCTGCAGTCAGATTCGGCTTTCGGAGTCGGTGAAAAAGGCGCAGTCATAAAAACCACTAACGGCGGAATGAACTGGGCGACTATTTCAAGATCAGTTACCTACAACTGGCTGACTTCAGTTAAGTTTACTTCAGATCAGACGGGCTGGATCTCGGGTGATGGAGGCAATCTGCTTAAGACTACAAACGGAGGAACAAACTGGGTAAGGCAGCAGACAGGCAGCTCAGCAGCATTATGGTCACTGTTTTTTATTTCTCCCGAAACAGGATGGTATGTTTCTAACGGACTCTTCAGGACAACAAACTCCGGGATCAGCTGGGATTCAGTTTCAGATAAAACGGGAAACATATTCTTTACTGATCATAATACAGGCTGGCTCTGCAACGGCGGGGTTTACAGATCTACAGACGGAGGTACAAACTGGACCCTTAATTATTCACCGCAATTTGAAGATTACATTGCGTCGCCTCATTTCGTTTCGAATGACACCGGATGGGTCATTGGCACCAGACTGCTCAAGACCACAAACGGAGGCGAAGATTGGACCGAGCAGATGAACAAACCGGATGGATTTTATCCCGCTGCTTTTTTTGTATCCGGGCTTACCGGCTGGATAAATTACAGTAATGAACCGATCATCAGAACCACTGATGGCGGCGAGACCTGGTCGGCGCAGGATAGCGGAAGACTGCATGATCTTAATTCAATATTCTTCCCTGATCCTGAAAACGGCTGGGCTGTCGGATCATATGGCACCATTCTGAGTACTACTAACGGAGGCTTAAACTGGATTTCCCAATCCAATCAGACTTACCGGGGATTATCTTCGGTTTACTTTGTTTCTCCATCAGCCGGCTGGATCGTTGGTGATAATGGAACAATTCTATCTTCAACAAACGGCATCATTCTGCATTCTCCGGTTTCATCAAATGTTGCCCGGCAATTTTATCTTTATCAGAACTATCCTAATCCTTTTAATCCTGTTACAAGAATAGGTTTTGATCTGAAAGAAGCTGCGAATGTTGATCTCACCATTTATGATCTGCTTGGAAGAAAAATCAATACTATCCTGAAAGATCACTTAATTGCCGGAACGCATTATACGGAATTTGACGGAAGCGATCTGCCGAGCGGTGTTTATTTTTACAAGATTGAAGCCAGGGGGACTTCAAAGTTTGTTCAGACAAAGAGAATGGTGCTGCTGAAATAGTGACATTTGTCCCCACCCCATACTAAGCAAGAATTAAAAGTTAAAAATTACGAGTTACGTGATTTAAAAATACTTCGTAACTTTTAAAATGAAACTGAACCTGTTTTACCTGATAATTGGCTTAGAACTCATTCCCAATCTCCAGATTGTGAACTTATTTATTTGCCTCAAAG
>CALMST010000331.1 GCA_937872315.1 uncultured Ignavibacteria bacterium
GAGAAGGGGGATCTGCCTCTGTAAGTACTGCTTCCGCCAACACATGAGTCTGTGCTTGATCCTCCGTTTGTTGAATTCCAGTACTGATGTAATCCGAAATTCCTGTTAAGGTCGACCCAACCGCAGCTTCCGCTTCCTTTTCTGTTACATCTCCACATGCCGCCACCATTTGGGTTAGTAGTCTGATTATAAACATATCCGTCAGCATTGAATACCGGCATCCAGTAAATTTCCCTGTTGTCGAGAATGTAAGTTGCAAGAGGGTCAATGCCATAATTTTCAAACAGCCAGTAGAAATAGTAAACCTGTGTTTCCATGCTCTCCGGTTCGCGCGCATGGATCAGAGCATTATAAAATACTTCCGGCCTGCCGGTCGGAGCGTCGGGATTTTTTGTGATCCTTACAACCCACATTTGTCTGTTCTCAAAAGTACTTCCTATAGAGAATTTCTGAGAAATGAATTGCGGGTATTCGAGTCTCATAGAATCGAGCTTTGAGACAACTTCATTAAATGTAAGAAATCCTCCCATCGAACCGTAGATTGAATGAGTTACATTATCTTTTTGTTTCGCATTCTCAATCTGTTCGTTGATCTCGTTCTGATCAGTATTCTGCTGCCTTTTATTATAATACTCAAGCCAGTCATCAACAAGGATCTCATATGGAACCCCCGATTTTTTCAGAAGACCGATCTCATATTCCGAGAGCCATGCGTCCAGATAATATCCGGCTTTTCTGTTTGCGTGATCGATATGTAAATCTGCATCCGCTATTTTTTTGAAATCTGCTTCAGTCTTAGCATAGATCCTTACTTCGGAGTATTTTTCCTGAACTTCAGGGAAAGTGACATTATTGTTTTCAGTTGAATCTTTTGGTGAAAAAGAGCTGAGTGAAACAAAGCACACAATAATCATCGATAAGATCACGGACAGATAAATTGATTTGTTAAATTTCATGTTAGTTTATTATTAGAATGGATATTTATTTGAAACAGCTTTTGGTGTTTTGTTAAAATAATACAAGTAGTTAAGAGATTAAAGTTCAAATAGAGTACTGTAGAAAGAGTTGTTGTGTTTTCCAGCAAATGTTTTAGTAACCTGCGTAAAGCCTTTTGTCATTTTAAAAACCTCATTGAAAGCACTTATTTTAAATTCCGGAAGTTGAAGAAAGAGGAGAACATTCAGTAGAAGATTCAATCAATTAATTAATCCTGAAATTGAGACAGTAAAAATTATGAAAGAGAGCAGGCTAAGAAATGAACTTATTATCAGAAGGTTGTATAGAAGTTTTGAGTCAAAATTATATTTCGAATTTATAAAAAATAAAACCATTGATACAACATACATAACAAGAAATGATAATCCAATAAAAATAAACTTATTGTCTTCATAACTAAAATCAATAAAACTTAAAGTTAGAAAATAAAAAACAATAAGTGTTTGCAGTGCTAATGAGACAGCGATGAATTTTTTCATTAAATGATTTTTCTTTTGATATTTTTCGCTCCCGGTGGAGTTTCGTGCTTTACCGGACTACGACATGATTGACTTTTCAATTACTCCTTTGCGGTTAAATAATTTTTTCCTTTGTAAATAAATAAATCCACTTATAATTTTCTTTTCTGATTAACATAAAATCCTTTTTTATAAATTCAAAACTAAAATATCTGATGCGATCCGTAAATTCAAGGCGTACGTCGGAGTCCCGTGAGGAACCAGGTGGACTCCGGCGGCAGGTCAGATGCCAGATAAAGTAACTTGACTTTTAACTCTATTTTTTTTTCGTAGAAATTAAAAATCAAAACTATTTAAATACAGGTTGAACAAATATGACTACACAACTGACAATTCTTAATTACGTTATTCTTAATACAAAACTTTAACTGTTCTTTAAGGAACTCTTACCCAAAAAGAAAATTCCTAAGTTAACTCTCAATCGTCCAACATATAAATTTTTTTAAAAATATTAATTTTATATTCTTATATGAAAAAACTCATAATTTTAAATTTTCTTTTTTTTGCATTTGTTATGTCTGTAGTGGAAGCTCAGGTTACGCAAGAGTGGCTGGCTACATATAGTGGAGTAGGTACAGGATATAATACTCCTAGGAAAAGCGCTATTGATAAATTCGGAAATTACATTGTAGCAGGTAGCAGCGAAAATTTTCAGGATTATGATTATATAGTTCTAAAATATAATATTTCGGGAAACCTATTATGGTCGAGAAGATATAATAGCCCAGTAAATAGATATGACTATTTAACTGATATGATTCTAGATGATTCGGGAAATGTATATATAACAGGTGAAAGTCAAGTAGAGTCATCAGGAGGGGATCTTGACTGGATAACTATAAAATATAAACCAAATGGCGATACCGCATGGATTAGAAGTTTTGAATGGACCGGGAACGGACCAGATGAACCGTTTTCCATTACTCTAGATAAATTAAATAATGTTTTCATAACTGGCTTTTGTCTTGCAAGTCCTCCAAACGGAAGAGATATGGTAACAGCAAAATATAATTCGAATGGAGATTTTCAATGGGCGAAAAGTTATTCTTCAGCTAATTTTGGTTCTGACTGGGGATATTCCGTTGTAACAGATGATTCAAACAATGTTTACTCTTCTGGTTATGGCAGTATCCCAACCGGAAATGAAATAGTTACAATAAAATATAATACCCACGGAGATGAAATCTGGATTAGAAAGTTTCCTACTTTGGGAGGTGATTATTTAAGACCGGTGAAATCCATAAAAGATAAAGAAAATAATATCATAGTAAACGGTTTATATTATCCAAGCGGGGATTATGGTTTTAACACGATAAAATATAATACGAATGGCGATTTACTCTGGAACAGATTTTATAAAGGAGCAGGCAACCTTAATTTTTGTTTTGCATTATGTACTGACAGTTCAGGAAATATCTATGCAGCCGGAAGAAATACCAGCGTTGGAACAGGAAATGATTTTCTTACAATAAAATATAATATGTTTGGTGATACTTCTTGGATAAGAATTTATGACGGAGGGGATTCTTTATCTGATGAAACAAATTCTATTGGCATTGATAGTTTGGAAAATGTATATGTAACGGGAAAAAGTCAATCGCCAGGTATTGCCTTTCTAGATTTTTTAACTATTAAATATAATTCAACAGGAAATTTAGTTTGGGAAAAAAGATATAATGGTTTAGGCATTCCATATATGTCTGACGTTGCTTATACAATATCAGTAGACAAAAAAGGTTCAGCAATAATTTCAGGTAATAGTGAACTATCAAATAATCACAGTGGTATTGTTACAATAAAATATTCATCTGTAACTAATATATTCAACAATAATTTAAAGAATGAAAACTTGGAATATTCTTTGTTTCAAAATTATCCAAATCCCTTTAATCCGATTACGACTATATCCTATGATATTCCGAATGACGAAAATGTTAATATTAAGGTATTTGATTTAACGGGAAGAGAAATACAAACACTTGTAAACGAAATGAAACAGTCTGGCAAATATAAAATAATATTTGACGGAAGCAATCTTGCAAGCGGTGTATATTTTTATAAAATTGAAGCAGGATCATTTGTTAAAACCAGGAGAATGCTGTTAATAAAATAATTCCGCATTCATCTGCTTAAAACCAAACAAAAAAAGCCGCCTGTTCTAACGAACAGGCGGCTGTATAATTAATTAACCTTTTTATTAATTACTTCTTCTCTTCACCTTTGTCTTTATCATCCACAACCTCAAAATCTGCATTCTCTACATTCGGATCAGCTCCTGCCGAACTATCTGCTCCCGGCTGTGAACCTGCTTCACCGGTTTGCTGTCCGTCCTGAGCTCCTCCTTCAGTGGATTGAGAATACATCTGAGATGAAGCTTCGCTCCATACTGTATTGTATTCATCCATGGCAGACTTAAGCGAACTTGCGTTGTCTGACTTTATAGCATCTTTTAATCTGTCAATAGCTCCCTGAACTTTTGACCTTAACTCCGGAGTCAGCTTAGCTTCAAATTCCTTAAGCTGTTTTTCGCCCTGGAATACCATAGCATCCGCCTGATTCTTCATATCGATCATTTCCTTTCGCTTATTGTCTTCGGCTTCGTGCTCTTTAGCGTCTTTCTTCATTTTTTCAATCTCAGCTTCAGATAAACCGGAAGAGTGAGTAATTTTTATCTGCTGCGATTTACCGGTGTTTTTTTCCATTGCAGATACATTCAGAATTCCGTTTGCATCTATGTCGAATGTAACTTCAACCTGAGGCACGCCTCTTGGTCCCGGGGGAATTCCGTCAAGATGGAATCTTCCGAGAGTCCTGTTGTCTGTTGCCATTGGTCTCTCACCCTGAAGCACGTGAATTTCAACTGACGGCTGATTATCTGATGCAGTTGAGAATATCTGTGACTTCTTGGTCGGAATTGTAGAATTGGCTTCGATAAGTTTTGTCATCACGCCGCCGAGAGTCTCGATACCGAGTGAAAGTGGTGTTACGTCAAGTAACAGCACATCCTGAACATCTCCCGCAAGTACACCGCCCTGTATGGCTGCGCCGATTGCAACAACTTCATCAGGATTTACACTTTTATTCGGCTCTTTACCGAATAATTTCTTAACGGTTTCCTGAACCATCGGGATCCTTGTGGAACCTCCTACCAATATTACTTCATCAATCTCACCTACGCTGTATCCTGAATCTTCAATAGCTTTCTTACATGGTCCGACTGTTCTTTCGACCAGGTCACTGATCAGTGATTCGAATTTAGATCTTGTGATAGTTTCGAGCAAGAACTTAGGACCTTCTGCAGTAGCAGTTATATAAGGTAAATTTACTTCTGTCTGTGAGCTGGTTGACAATGCTTTCTTTGCATTTTCAGCAGCTTCTTTTAATCTTTGCAATGCCATCGCATCTTTTCTAAGATCAATACCTTCTTTTTTCTTGAATTCGTCTGCAAGATAATCTATAAGCTTCTGATCAAAATCATCTCCACCTAAGTGTCCGTCACCATTGGTTGACTTAACTTCAAACACACCGTCACCTAATTCAAGAATAGATATATCAAATGTACCTCCACCTAAGTCATAAACAGCTACTTTTTCATTAGCTTTCTTTCTATCTAATCCATAAGCCAGTGCTGCTGCCGTCGGCTCGTTGATTATTCTTTTCACATCAAGTCCGGCGATCTTACCGGCATCTTTTGTAGCCTGTCTCTGTGAGTCATTGAAATAAGCCGGAACTGTAATGACAGCTTCCGTAACGCTTGTTCCGAGATAATCTTCAGCAGTCTTCTTCATTTTCTGAAGGATCATTGCAGAGATCTCAGGCGGTGAGTAAACTTTATTCTGTCCGTTGTCAGAGATTTCAATTCTCACAGTATCATTCTCGCCTTTTATTACTTTGTACGGAACTTTCTTTATTTCCTCAGTTACTTCATCATACCTTCTTCCCATAAATCTCTTTATGGAGAATATGGTATTTTCAGGATTTGTAACTGCCTGTCTTTTTGCCGGGTCACCGACAAGTCTGTCTCCGTTCTTTGAAAATGCGACTACAGACGGAGTAGTTCTTGCGCCTTCTGCATTTGGAATTACTACAGGATCGTTTCCTTCCATAACCGAAACGCAGGAATTTGTTGTTCCCAGATCAATTCCTATGATTTTTCCCATTTTTATCTTTCCTTTCTTTTAAAATTAAAATAATGCAAAAGGTAAAGTTACCCAAGCATTTTAAATTAGTGATTGTAATATTTATTGAAAAAATTTCTTTTATAATTTATTTTTTAACTATTAA
>CALMST010000332.1 GCA_937872315.1 uncultured Ignavibacteria bacterium
GATAACTAAATATTATCTTTATGAATGATACTGAAATATTGTGGAAACCGTTGTTAGAGGCAGCAGGTCAAGCTCTTATTGGAGCATTAGGGTCAATTGCCTTTGATAAGATTTTTAAAGCAATTAAACGAAAGCATATATATGAAGGAGCAATGGATTTATGGTTAAGAGGGATTCACCAAAACAATCTGGGTGAAGGATCGATATTATATTACGATGGTACTATTTCTCCTTATGCTCAATTATTCCCTGGCGATCCCTTTAGAAATGCTCAAAGATGGAATAAATTACATACTTTTGAAGGTAAAATATCAAAATATGAATTTCAAGCTATGGAATTTTTTGCCGGTTCAGATGCTGCTTTAAGAGTCGGTAGTTTCAATGGTGAAACTCTTGTAGGGTTATATGGAAGATATGGCTTTATTGGAGAAGGAATTATAGGTGTTATACCCACTTCTTTGATTAAGAAGAAAATTCCTCAATTTTTTGATTCTAATTTTTACGGTGCAAGAGTAATGTTAAAAGCAACTTTGTCTAAGTGTCCGAGTCAATTGGGATATGTTGCAGAAACAATTGCAATTCGTAGTGGTATCAATTTAGAAACAAGAAATTATGATAAACTATGGTATTTAAAAATAACTGATCTTAATTTATATAAAAAAGATAATGAAAAAACAATTTCATTGTTAGGTTCTTCTTGGGCAGTAACTGAAAGAAAAACCCAACAATACTTGACTGAATATGGTCATTTTTCTGATAAAACTGAATTAAGTAATTGTGTCAAAAATATTCAAAACTCAAAAGCTTGGAAAGATGTACAAGTGTATTACGATGATATAAATTCTCCTAGCCCAGAAATTAGTTTTAAATATCGTTATATGTTATGAAATCTGTTTATTTAATACTTCATTTAAATAAGGTGGTAAATATTTATAAAAGTCGATAAATTTCGGATTATAAAACTTAAAAGATAAATTAGATTGATCCTGAATATTTATCCATTCTTTTTGTAGTTTGTTATAAATCTTTTTTATTGTTATGTATTTATTGTTTTTTGACCATAAACACAAAATATGGAAAATTCCCGGATATTCAGGAACTGTAATTAATGAAAAACTACTATTATATTTGCTTTTAAGCATGTTTATGGTTTTTTGGGTAGTTTTCCTTTCAAATATATTCCGATAGACAACATCACTGCAAACGCCAACTGAAGTCAGATTATTACACAATTTATCCAACAAATTCGAATGTCTCTTCTTACCCATTTCTACTAAATCTATCGAATCATTTACGATTAAATCAAATTTTTTGTCATTTGAAGAAATGTAAGAAAAAGCATCATCAATTAATAATTTGAATCTTCTATCATTTAATACCTTTTTAGCATGCTTATAGTTTTTTTCAATTATATCAATCACAGTGTAATCATGATCAATTAGTAAAACATAGTTGACACTTTTGTATTTTAAAATTTCTTCAGCTGCAAATAATGACCCGCCTCCCAAAATTAGTACATTTTTCACCGTTGGAATGGAAGCTACCGGTAAATGAACTACCATTTCGTGATATAATGGAGCCCATTTTTCTACATGATGTACTTCTTTATTTAGAATTAAAATTTTGCCTAATAACGGATGAATATAGATGTTCGCATCTTGATAACCAGATTTTCTTTGATCAATACGTTTTAAGTTTTTGAAATTTAAGGATAAATCTACATTTTCTGAGAATCTAGACATGAGGATAATATTTAGTTATC
>CALMST010000333.1 GCA_937872315.1 uncultured Ignavibacteria bacterium
GATTCACTTAAAGCAATCAACGGTCCGAGAGCTATTACTCTGAAAAGAGCAAAGCCATTGTTAACAGCTTTTAATCTTTCATCACCACCAAACAATACCACGCTTCTTACTCTGGTAACCAATACTACACCCGTAAACATCACATGGTCAAAGTCAGGTGAAGCCGTTAAATACAAATGGCTCTATGCAAGTCCAAATTTCTCTTCACAGGCTAATGTAAAATTATCCATAGCTTCAGGAAACAACGGATTTGATTCTATACTGACTTTAAGAAATTCACAGGTCGATTCTGCTTTAGCAGGTCTTGGTGTTGCAGTCGGTGATTCTTCCGTTGGTCAGTGGAGAGTTTACGGTTACAGCGCAAGTGACTCGCTTGCTTCGGCGCAGACATACAATATTACTTTCAGAAGAGGAATTCCTCCGACAGTTACAACCTCGGTTGATTCAATAATTGTCAGTGTTCCTTTCGGACAGTCAGCTACAAGGAACATGAACATCGGAAATACAGGTCAGTTTGATCTTAACTGGACCATCTCCGAATCTTCATCTTCTTCAATCAATAATTCAGGCAACGGAAATAATTACACTCCCGAGCAGATCGAACAAATGCTCAATCAGCCAAAAGATGCCGCTGATATTTTCCATGGAGCAGAACAGACTGACGCGCAGGGCGGACCTGATGCAGGCGGTTACAGATGGATCGACAGTGATGAACCGGGCGGACCGGCATTCAACTGGGTCGAGATCGCTACTACCGGTACTCCTGTCACCTCATGGACAAGCGGTACCGCTGATGACGGTTCTGTAATTCTTCCTCTGCCGTTTACTTTTAAATATTACGGAAATGATTACACTTCTCTGAAAGTCGTTACAAACGGCTGGATGGGATTTGATGTCGCTTCCACTTCCAATGCTTACTTAAATGCTGCGATCCCCGTTTCTGCCGAGCCTAACAACGCTCTGTATCCTTTCTGGGATGATCTTGATTTAAGAACTGCCGGAAATGTCTATTATCAGAATGACGCTGCCAACAACAGATTCATCGTTGAATACAAAAACGTTCCTCACTATACTTCCGGTGAGCTTTATACATTCCAGGTAATTCTCTACAGCGACGGAAGGATCTTCTATCAGTATCTTGACATGACTGCTTCACTGGTCAACTCATGTACTATCGGTACAGAGAACGTTGGCGGATCAACAGGTCTGCAGGTCGTTTACAATGCTGCTTACCTGCACAACAATCTTGCTATCAAGATCGAAAAAGGTCTCGGATGGCTTGATGAGAATCCATCATCAGGTACTGTCACTCCGGGCGGAAATCAAAGTGTTGATGTGATTTTCAATTCAACCGGACTTGCAACAGGTGTATATACAGGTGTTATGAATGTTAACAGTAATGATCCTTTAAGACCTGTTAAAACTATTCCTGTTAAGCTTACTGTCGGTGTCGT